>JBGUOI010000098.1:0-6359 GCA_045118075.1 Porcincola sp.
CTGGAAACTATTCCGGAAATGGTTATGGCCGAGCTTGACCTTCTGATTAGTAATAGATATTTGACAAAAGATTTTTCTTTCATAGGCAAAAAACTACCGAACGCAATGATAGAGGAGAACAGCAACGGCGGAAGTAATACCGAATACACCTATGCACTTCAGTCCCCTTACAGATCTGCATATACGCATATGACAGTCTACACAGATGAAGAAGGTATTATTGAAGATTTTAGTTACGAGTCATATTATTCTACCGGAAGCTCCTGGGGAGATATGTTTTCACGACCAAAGATTATCTCAGATAGGAAGGACGAAGCCATAGAGACGCTTTTATTCATAATTGATCATTATACTAATAAAGAATATAACGCTGTATTATAATTAGGCTACATAGGCTCGATCATCCCTAACAGATACTTAGGAAGAGGAATTACCGAAATAATATCGGTAATGCTGGGGATCAACAAAAGGATTCTATGTTAACTGGGGCTCAATACATTTTTACATTGCCGGTGCTTGTCACCGGCTCTTTTAAAGTCAAACATGCAATCAGAAAAATCGCATAATTGAGAAGTCTGTTCTCTGCAGATATACTTGGACTCCACAGGCAATTGACTGCAGATCTTTGTAGAAGAATGTTGCGGGAGATCATTATGAAGAAAAACATAGTTAAGTACACTGAGGATGTTGCTGAGTTGCTTCGGCAGAAGGACAAATACCATCTCGGCGATGATGTATATGAAAAGAGACTCAGAGAGGCAAAGCTCAGTTGCCAAAAGAATATATGAGCTATGCCGTGAGCGCAAATGGACTCCAAACCATCTTGCGATCGTTTCTGCTGTGCCTCAGGCAACGATCATGAGCATCCTGAACGGTGAAAGCCAGAACCCAGGGATCGTCACCATTAAAAAACTGTGTGACGGATTCGATATATCATTGTCTGAATTCTTCACTACCCCCGAATTCGAGGAACTTGAACAGGAGATAAAGTAATCTTCGTAACAGGCATAGTACCCGTACATATGATCTCACTAAAAGACCGACCCCGCAATTCTTGTGCGGGGTCGGTATGTTTATCACTGCCATGTCAGCGGCAGGTCCCGGTGCTGCATCCGGACGGGGTCCGGAAATGTCTGCCCGCCCAGGTCGAGCTCCACCGACAGGATCACCTGCGGTTCAACAGGTTTGTTGACTTCGACCCCGGGATACGGGAAGTCGGTCACGGGAAGGGTTTCGACCTTCTCAAGCCGAAGGATTTCTTCCCACCCTTTGGTCACCCTGCCGAACACAGGATAGATGCCTTTATGCTCCGGGAGGTCTCTCAGAGGAAAGAAGAACTCCCCGCCTGAAAGGCCCGCTTCACCGTATCCGCCCATGCAGACACATCCCGGATGCGAATCCAGAGGTTCGATCTCAGGGTGCAGCTGCGATTCGTACGGGATCAGGTAACGGGCTTCTTCTTTTCCGTAGCCGGTGTAGCTGACATCGATCCAGCTGCCCGGTACGATGCGCTCGATGGCGTGTCCGTCCATCAGGCCGCGTGAAGCAATATAGATGAAACTGGCGACAGTGTTCGGAGCGGCATCCGGCAGCAGCTCGATCACGATCCTGCTGCCGTTCGCCATTTTTAAAGTTGCAATCGGATTCATCGTTCCAGATCCTTCGTCCAAAGTTTTTCGTGCAAAAGTCTTTCGTGCCAAAGTTTTTCGTCAAAAGCCTTCATCAATTGCCCGCGGCTATACCTCGGCTGCGGCTCTGGCTTGTGTGACGCCCTTAACTTCGTAGGTCTCAGGGTCTACCAGGACGCCATAATCCGCTTCTGCCTGCTCGGCTGTGATGTACTCGTTCTTGACATCCCAGGCGACTTTTTCCGGCGGTCTTCTGAACGGATCTCCGTATCCGCCTCCGGTCGCTGTCGTCATACGTACAAGATCGCCGCGGTTCATGACACGTCTCGCGACGATGCCCTGCGGACCGGACTGTGTCCCGTCGGCATCAATGAATTCAAAGTAATTGATCGATCCGTCTTTGCCGCCGGCAGCACCCCATACAGGCCACTTGTTGCGGCCGAAAGAGGCTGTGAAGGACTGGTTGTCGTTCATGGACAAATACGATCTGACAGCACCCGCGCCGCCTCTGTATTCACCGGCGCCCGCACCGTCACAGTGCAGGCTGTGCTCAGCGACTCTGATGCCATAGCGGATCTCGGCCATTTCTACAGGTACGTTGTAGGTCTCACCGTCACCGACGCAGAACTGTCCGACCTGGCCGTCATGTCCCATGCACGCGCCCCAGCCGCCGACTGTAGGTTCGATGATCAGATAGTCATTGCCAAAGTCCTGATGCTTTCCGGCCATGAGTACGGTGCAGACCGAGAGAAGGTGACCGGCGCCGAGGGATTCCGGGAAAGCAGGCGCAAGCGCGCGCCATACCAGGTCGATCGCGTAGATCATGCTCTCATAGTAGCAGGAAGTCGCCACAGGGCTTCTAGCCTGCATCACGCTGCCCGGTTCCGTCACGCAGCGGAGCGGAGCGAAAACTCCATCGTTTACAGCGAGCTCCGGTCCGATAATCGACATGAATACGACCTTGACACCGGCGTATGCTGCTGTAGCTCCGGTGTTCACCGATCCGATGACCTCAGGGTCGCAGCCGGTGAAATCCGCCAGGAATTCATCATCCGTGATCGTTACCTTGACCTTCAGATGGACCGGATTGCCGTGTCCGTCATCGTCCATGTACTCTTCCATTTCCCATGTGCCCTTTGGGAACTCTGCCATCCTGCGGCGGGCGACCATCTCGCCCTGCTCGATCAGACGCTCCATGGAACCTTTGACAACATCAGCTCCGTACTTCTCGCACAGCTCGCCAATACGGCGCTCGCCGGTACGCAGCGAAGAGATCTGGCCCCACATATCGCCCTGCGAAACCATCGGATAGCGGATGTTGCTTTTCATAAGATCCCAGACAGGCTCAACCAGTTCTCCCCTGTCCACGAGCTTGACTCCCGAGAAGCACAGCCCCTCCTGGAAAGTGTTGGTCGCGTCAGTCGCGAACGAGCCAGGCGCCATGCCGCCGATATCGCTCCAGTGCGCTTTATTGCCGGCAAAAGCAATCAGTTCATCTTTGTAGAAAATAGGCATGACCATGCCCACGTCATTCTTGTGCGTTCCTCCGCCTATGAACGGGTCATTGATGATGTACACATCCCCCGGATGGAGATTTTCCTTGCCGACTTTGTCTACGACAGCGCAGATCATCGGCGAGATCATACCGATGAAGCCGGAAACTCCGTTGCCCTGCGTCAGCAGGCGGCCTTCCGCATCAGCTATGCCGCTGGCGTAGTCCAGCGTCTCATAAATGATCGGGCTCATCGAAGTCTGGGCAAAAGCATAGAATATCTCGTTGCTGACAGCAATGAGCGAATCCTTGACGATATCCAGTGTTACCGGATTTATATTCTTGTTATCCATTACTGCACCTCCATTTCAACGATGAGATTGCCGAACTTGTCCACCCTGAGGCTTTGTCCCGGACAAACGACTGTCGCGGTAGTCGGCTCCTCGACGACCATCGGTCCCTTTGCCTCAAACCCGCATCCGAGCTTGTCTCTGTCATAGACCGGTGTTTCGACCCAGCCGTCTCCCGCGAAGAAGACCTTGCGGATCTCCTTGACCGCTTCTTCGGCTCCGCCTTTGTGCGGCTCGATCTCTCTGAGTGATGGCTTGTGCAGTCTTCCGAACGCGATGAGGTGCAGATTTACGATCTCCGCAGGAGTGTCATCGAGACGGAATGTATAGAAATGCTCGTGAGTCGCATGGAATCTCTCCATGATCTCAGCTTTGTCCTCTTCCTTCCATGGGACCGCAGGAGCGTAGACCTGTACGGTGTGTTCCTGTCCCATGTATCTCATGTCTATGATGTATGAGAAAGCAGCCTGTTCCTGAGATACGCCTTCAGCAGCGAAGACCTCGCCGGCTTCCTTCTCCATCGACGCCCAAAGCGCGTTCAGCTCATCGACCGGCGCTTCATTGAGCGACATGATCTTGGTGCGGATAAAGTCGTGGCGGATGTCTGTCATCAGCATGCCCCAGGCAGAGAAAACAGAAGCCGCTACCGGAACGATGACTTTTCCTATGTTGAGTTCCTTCGCAAGGCTCGGGCCGTGGATCGGACCGCCGCCGCCAAAGGCGACCATCGCAAAGTCTCTCGGGTCATAGCCTCGGCGTACCGATATCAGTTTGAGTGCGTTGTTCATATTGGAGTCCGCGACTCTGATGATGCTCTCAGCAGCGCCGTCAGCATCCTGACCGAAATGCGCGCCGATACTGTCCGCGAGCGCTGCGCGTACCGCGTCAAGATCTACATCCATGTCAAAATTCTTGGCGGAAAGTCTTCCGGCTATCAGGTTCGCGTCCGTCGTCGTCGGCTCCGTACCGCCTTTGCCGTAAGCCACAGGCCCCGGCAGAGCGCCCGCGCTCTTTGGCCCGACCTTGAGCGATCCCGCTTCATCGATCCACGCGATGGAACCGCCGCCGTTTCCGATCTCTACGATATCTACGACCGGCGCCATGATAGGATATCCGGCATTGCGCTCGTCCTTCTCGATGAAATACGATGTCGTGACTTTGACCTCGCCGTCATCGATCAGAGAACATTTTGCCGTAGTACCGCCGACGTCAAAAGCGATGATGTTCTTCTCGCCGATGAATTTGCCGAGTATCGATGCGCCGAAGACGCCCGCTACCGGACCGGACTCAACGACATTGACCGGGGTGATTTTGGACTGCTCGAAGGTCGTCGTGCCGCCGTTGCTCTGCATGATATATCTGCTGCCCTCTACTCCCGCTTCGGACAATCTGCCGTCGAGACGGTCGATATATGAAGATGCCGCCGGCATTACATAAGCATTGAGCACAGCCGTGGATGTTCTCTCATACTCACGCCATTCACGTGTGATATCCACAGACGGGCTGACATAGACTTCCGGCCAAAGCTCTCTGACGATCTCCGCTGTCTCACGCTCATGCGCTTCGTTCGCATAAGAATTGATATAGCAAACGGCGATTGCCTCGACCCCTTCCTTCCTGAAATAGTCGACAGCGGCCTTGATGTCATCCTTATTCAGAGGAACGACGACTTCACCGTTGTATGCCATACGCTCCTCGACTTCTCTCCTGAGATAACGCGGAACGAAAGGCTCCGGCTTCTCAAAAACCATGTTGAACAAATCCGGTCTGTTTCCTCTCGCAAGTTCCAGAATGTCTCTAAACCCCCTAGTTGTAATCAGGCCGGTCTTCGCGCCCTTGCGCTCAGTAAGCGCGTTGATGATCGTTGTCGTACCGTGGAAAAACTCAGTGATCGACTTGAGATCGATCCCGCTCTTCTCCATGACCTCCATGACACCCTGTTCAAAATTCGGCGGTGTCGTGTGCGCCTTTTCCAGCACCAAAGTCCCCTGATCATCGATCGCGACCAGATCGGTAAAAGTACCTCCGATATCTGTTGCTGCCCGCATAATGATTTCCCCCTTCTTATAAAACCTATCAGAAATAACTTGCAGAATAGATAAAGCAGCAATTGAATCGCCCAATTAATTGCGGTTATTAGCGTCGGGCGATTTTAACCACTCTGGGTCGGGCGATAATCGCCAATTTGAGTCAGAACAAAATAACCAAATTCTATTATGATTTGAATGTGCTGTTATTGGCTTTTTTCATCCGACTGTGATTGGTTAAAATCGCCTGACTCTGAGTGGCTGTTTCAGCCCGACTCTAACACGGTTATTTAACATAATTTACTCTTAGTCACTGGCATAGTCAAGAAAATGGTTTACAGGACCGCCCCAATTGGAGGAGACAGGGAGGAGACAGGGGACGGTTCTCTGTCTCCTCTGTCACAGAGCCGGATGGACAGTGCGGTATTTATCGCTGCCCCAATTGTGACTGGAATGCATGGAGTGAATAGAATTGTTAGGGTCGGGCGATAATCGCCAATTTAAAAACGCCCGACGCTAACAGCACTCCTCAAGATACTCTGTCCACAGTAGTTTCTTGGTCACACCATTGCGTTGCAACTCTTTGCGGACATACTCGAAGTCTGGCATACGTCTTTCGGTCCGCACAGCTTCGTGGGGAAACAACTTCCTGCTCAGAGCGATGTCTGTCATGGATTCATCCAACGGCCATGGCAGTTGCAGTTCTCTGGCTCGCTTCTGAACTTTAGAAACGGTCTTTTGCGAGACACCTGCGCTGCTGCATATATCTCGCTGTGAAAACCCTAAGGCTGTAAGCCGAAGGATCTCGCGATACTTGGTCATAACTGTGACCTCCTTAATTGAATTTACACCATAGGTGCAT
>JBGUOI010000099.1:0-6401 GCA_045118075.1 Porcincola sp.
GATAGCTTGCGAAAGCTCAGCCCGACAGGGCTGTCGAACAAGAAGCCCCCACTTCTAAGCGAAGCAAAGTGGTGGGAGTATGTCACGCAGAACACAAACTGATCGCTGTGAAGACAGGTGACGTTCCGGCATATCGGAACAGGAGGAGGTTTATCATGAGCAATGAAAGTAAAACAAACTTAGAGAACATAGAGCCGTTCACCGAGATGACAAGTAAGGAACTGTTTGTCATTCTTACAGGCGGCGAGGGATTAATGAAGCAGATGTATCTGCAGAAAATCCTGGAAACATACGTAAAGAGGTACGGAGACACCGCGGATCTTGTAACGATGGTCAAAACCGTGGCGGAGGAAGAATAGGATACCGTAGTAATAAACAGTTGATAATCCGGAGGTTGAAACATGAAACGGTTCTTGATTCAAATACTGGTGATGTCTGCCCTCTGCGTCGGATGGCCGCTCTGTGTGCAGGCTGCTGATGAAGCGGCCGTGGAAGAGCAGGTGAATGAGATTCTTGCCGGTATGAGCACAGAACAGAAACTGGCCCAGATGATGATCATAACACTGCGTTCGGATATGAAAGGAACAAAGTGCGCAACGGAGCTTAATTCATCGTATAAAGACCTGCTTGAAAAATACGACTTCGGCGGTGTGATCCTGTTTGCCGGAAATATCGTGGACACGGAGCAGACGGTCACGCTCATCCGGGACTGCCAGACGGCTGCGATGAATTCAGCGCTTGGGATTCCCATGCTGGTCTGCGTAGATCAGGAGGGCGGCCGGGTCAACCGGGTATCTTTCGGTACGGCCGGTTCCGGAAACATGAGCCTGGCTGCGGCGGGTGATCTTGCGCTGACGGAAGAGTGCGCGGATATGCTGGGTCAGGAGATCAGCGCACTGGGATTTAATATGGATTTTGCCCCGGTCTCCGACGTCAACAGCAATCCCAATAATCCCATCATCGCGACACGTTCTTTTTCCGATGATCCGGATATAGTTGCGGAGCACGTAAAAGCTTTCATGAAAGGGCTGGACAAAAACGGCATCTGCACTTCGCTGAAACATTTTCCGGGTCACGGCAATGTGGGAGAGGACAGCCATACCCATCTGCCCTCCTCGGATTATACCAAAGAGGAACTGATGGCCTGCGACCTGATCCCGTTTATCGAGGGAATCGGAGCGGGGACGGATATGATCATGACCGCACATATCCAGTATCCCAACATCGAGACCGGAACCTACATCTCCAAAGAGGACGGCGAAGAAGTCTGCCTGCCGGCAACGCTGTCCCGCACCATCATGACGGGACTTTTGCGGGAAGAGCTTGGCTATGACGGCATCATTATTACGGATGCAATGGGAATGGCTGCCATTGCGGCACACTTTGACGAGACGGATGCCGCATCCCTGGCCATTAACGCCGGTGTGGATATCCTGCTGTGCCCGCTGGAACTTTATCAGGACGAAGAGATCGACACCTTCCCGGCCCTGGAACCTTATATGGAAAAACTTCTTGCGCGGGTAGAATCCGGGGAGATCAAAGAGGAAGACCTGGACAGGTCCGTTGCCCGGATTCTCAAGATGAAGATCGAGAAAGGGATCATGACAGGTACCCTGTCAGAGACGAAGGAAGACCAGCTCGAGCGGGCGAAAGCCGTGGTCGGCAGCGCCGCTCATCATGAAAGAGAATGGGAGATGGCGCAGCTTGGGCTGACCCTCCTGAAGAATGAAGACGGAATGCTCCCGCTAAACGGAAACGAATGCGGAAAGACGCTGATCCTGACGACCGATGAAGAACGCACGGCAACGGTCAGGTATGCGCTTGGCCGCCTTGAAAAAGAGGGGCTGGCGGATGCCTCCTCGGTGACCGTCATCTGTTACGGCGAATTAGAGCCGGATGATAAAGCCCTTGCAGAAGCGCTGGAGAGCGCCGACCAGGTGCTGGTTCTTTCCCAGACTACGCAGAAAAGCGAGCTCTTATGCCATGTGATCGAGAAGATGCATCAGGATAAAAAGGGCAGGGTCGCGCTGCTGAGCCTGAACCTTCCCTACGATGCAGCCTGCTATGAGGACGCGGATGCAGTCCTGTGCGCGCTCAATCCCTTCGGCAGTGCTCATGATGCGGAAGGGAACGGCCCGTTTAATCTGAATGTTGCCGCTGCCCTTTGCGCCGTCTTCGGAGAATCGGTCCCGCAGGGCATTTTGCCGGTCAATGTTCCGAAGTTTAAGGAAGTAGTCGACGATAAGACCGTCTTCTCTGACGAGCTTTTGTTTGAGAGAGGCTTCGGCCTGCAGGGCTGGGATAAGACGCAGTAACACCCCGCGGGGAAACAATATGCGGAGGAAAAAGGAAATATGGAATCATATAAACACATCGTTCAGTATTATGAAACAGACCGGATGGGGCTATGACAGGCTGGAAGAGGAATGAAAAAAGGAGCGGAGGTTTTAACCCCCGCTCTTTTTATTTATGAAGCTATGCTCTTTTCACAGTACCCTTAAATCATTACGGGCAATAATGGTTGTCAAACGCATCGCCTGCTTCAAACCACTGACCGCAGCGCCAGCAGTACTGCAAATTCCCTTCGCCTTCCTGATCGGAGTAATCATAATTATCAGAAGAGCCGCTGCTGCTCTTCCCCGGGCAGTTATGGTTGTCGAATTCTTCACCCGCTTCGAACCACTGACCGCAGTCATAGCAGTACTGCAAATTTCCTTCGCCTTCCTGATCGGAATAATCATTATTATCAGGACCGTTATAATAGATGGACAGCCGCTTAGTGCCTTCCCATACCTGGAAATCTTCTTCTGAGAGCCGGCTGTACTTCGTTCCGCCATTGTCGTACCAGAAGCCGTCCTTGGTCTGATAAAGCGTGTAAGCCGCCCCTTCTTCATCATAAACGGTGATGACATTTCCGGTATATACAGAGGAGTCACTGTCGGAACCGGAATTGCTGTCTGTAGAAGCAGGCGCTGTATCTGAAAGGAATTCGCCGGATACGTAGCCTGTTCCGCCTTCATAATTCACCTGATACCATCCCAGATCCGCACCATTTCTCTGAACAGATCCGGTCACCTTGACCGCACTTCCTTTTTTATAGCCGCCGAGCAGCTGAGTGTCTGTAGAGCAGCCCTTTCGAACATTCAAAGAATCTGCTGTCACATACATGGTCTTATCCAGCGGAATAACCGTAATATCATTGGCGGCAGCTTCCGGCTGCGTGCCGACAGCACGCTTCGTATCGTATTTCAAAACCTTTAACGACATGATCGCCTGGGTGATCTCGGGAATCTTTGCTGCGTCAACGACAGAACCGGTAACGATAAATACTTCATTCTGCGTTGAGAAAGCAGCCTGGAAAACATTGACATAGTGAGAGTCCGCAACAGAAATAGCCGGGAGATTTTCTCCGTTTGAATAATGCTCTACCGTTATCTGATTTGCGCCGTCACTGAATGTAAGCCATTTGGTGACATCTTCGATCTGTTTCCAGTTCTCATTCGGAAGATCGATGGAGAGAACACCATCCTCAGATACGAACGATTCCGCTGCTGCAGGCATGGCAAAGCATAAAACAACCATGGCAGCAAGTATTGCAACGATTGTTTTTTTGATCATAACTAAAGCTCCTTTCTGGAATTTTGTTTTATGAACCTATTATAGAAGGAGTTTCCCCTTATTTCAACAAAAACAGGACTGTACGAGCCGGCCGAAAGCAATTATGATAGAACTAACAAGATCACAGATGTCAATCTGGTTTATTAAAGGAGGAGGGACTGGAAATGGACCCTTTTATTTAGGTAGTCCTGGATCTCATCATGGATGGATCCCTGGGAACTGTCAGTGACAAGAGCGCACCCCCGGCATTACGGGTCATCGCTGCCGTAATAATAGCGGCCGCTTTCTGCGCTCTGACCGGCTTTTGCATTTACCTGATAGTCAAAGACGCGAACCCGTATGTAAAAGTCTGCGGAGGGGCAATTTTGCTGGTCACTTTATTTGCCGCTTACAGGTTTTTCAGAATGTACAGGCAGCGGAAGCCGCATTGATCGGAACGCTGAAGCAGAAGCAACCGGATTTCGAAAGGAGGTTAACTGTGAAAAAAACATTGATTTGGGGCTTGAGAGTGTGCTTTTTAATGTGCTTTCTGATGATCCCTTTAGTTCAGCCCGTGCTTGGTGAGTCTGATCCGTACAGAATTGATCTTGAAGAGGTATCCCTGGATGGCAGCTGGAAGGATTATAACCTTCCGGTAAACGCATATGCCTACTGTCCTCTTTATCTGGAGGAAAACGGACTTCTTTCCCTGAAAGTACAAACCTATTTCGATAATAATCATTATGTCTATCTTCTGGACCAAAACCTGGATACGGTGGATTATGATAATCATTTCGGAAAAGGAACGGCAGCTCCGGAAAACTTCGAGTTCGTTTATTTCCTGACGGCCGGTACGTATTATGTCCGGGTGGAATCCTGGAATAATGTCAGCGGCCTGTTTCGAATCATGGGAGAATTTACTCCTGCGCAGACGAATGAGATCGAGCCTAACAGTACTTTTGAGCAGGCACAGCAGCTCATGCCGAACGGGGATCTGATCCGCGGCTTCCTTTCCACTTCTGCAACGGTCGATTTCTGGTCGGATCCTCTTCCGGAAGGAACACAGGATTTTGCAGATTATTATGTATTTACTGTCGGGTCCGGCACCTGGAAGATCGATGTGGCGCCGATGGAAGAGACGGATACATTTTTTAAGGCGACGCTCTATAACAGTTCACATGAGGAAATTCATACGGAGTATTTGCAGGAAACAGTCTGTATTGAACAGGAATTGCCTGCCGGAACATATTATCTGGCGATCGAATCTAACGGACGCGCCTGCGGTCAGTATACTGTTTCACTTTTCTCTGATGGGAACAGAAACTCTTTGAACGCCTACGATGAAGAGCCGGCAACGGAGGCGATGCCGTCACAGGACGGTGATTTTGAGGATCAGGCCCAGTCATGGATTGAGGATGCCGACGCTTTTCCGGAGGAGCTGAGGAACAGTTACATTTATTCCCATGGAGACAGTACATATGCCCTGATCCAGTCGATGGGAGAAAAACCGTTTACCTGGCTGGAAAGCATCGAATTCTGCGAGAACATAAACGGTCATCTTGCCTATATCGAATCGGAGGATGAACAGGATTTTGTTGCCGCACTGGTAAAACAATACGGCGTCTGTGCCTGGTTAGGCGGATATACGACAAACGGTTCCTGGAAATGGCTTGATCGGGAGCCGGTCATGGAGTTCTATTGGGCTGACGGTGAGCCGAATGGCAGCGGAGATTCTCTGCAGATCTATTACAACGGACTGTGGGATGACACTTACAACAAAAATGAGACAGTTACTGCGTTTATCTGCGAGTGGGAGCATTGATGGAAAATCAGATTTAAATGGAATGGAGATGTCTAATGATACGAGAAAGGAACATGCTTTCTGCAGTTGTATACAGCTTTGCAGTTTTCTGTCTGATTTTATTCGTATTTGGGCACCGTATGCCTGCAAAAGCTGCTGATGACATACACGAATGGGACGAAGTGCTTGAAAAATATAACGAATACCTTTCACAAGAAACGATTTTCTGGACCGGAACGGAAGGAATAGGCCTGCCGGTAACCGAGCAGATGCAGTTTCTGGTTGAAGATATAAACAGCGACTGCATCCCGGAGTTGATGGTGAAAAATACAGAAGATGTATATGGCTTGATCGAGATCTATACACATGGTGAATTTGGGGTAATAGAAGTTGTATCGTGCGATGAACTGGGAGGCTATTATCCAGGCACACCGGTGTTTTATACACGCACCGATCACAGAAACATTAATGAGGATTATCTTTATCTGGATAATGTTATTGACGATATTGCCGGGTGGTCGCTTAAAGTCGCCCAGATTTATGAGTATGAGAGCGGGACGGAGTATTACTGGTTTGGAGTCTATTCGGATGACACGGCTGATAAGTGGTATGACAACGGCGCTTTGGAGATCACGAAAGAGGACTTTGACAGTAAACTGAAAACACTGGTTGGCGACACGCGGCCGGTAGATCTGTCAGAAGCCGAATGGCATGACAATACGAAAGAAAACAGAAAACAGTATCTCGGGTAGAAGATGTAAACGGTGGAAAACGTCGGCACAAAGAGAGAATGCAAATGGAATTATTATTATCAATAGAAGTTGGACTTGATGATTGCACCGTTGTAAAGGATAATAAAACGGAAGTTCGATTTATCCGCTTTCATGGAAACGCTTCGTCGGAATACTTTAACGGGAAGTTGAGTGCTAAACTAAATTCCATATTGCAACGGTAAATTCCGCATGGGCTGACTTTACCTCCGCACATCTTCACGGCTATACTA
>JBGUOI010000100.1:0-16493 GCA_045118075.1 Porcincola sp.
CCATTGCGTCGCAGGCAGGCATACAGGTGGCGAACCTGCCGTCCAACTCTCTGAAACTGGCCATGGCGGTCGTAGCGACCGGACCGATCGTGATCGTGTATCCGTTCGTACAGCGCTACTTTATCGCCGGTATTACCGTCGGTTCTGTTAAGGGCTGATGAATTAGATCCTGAAACCTTGCCGCCATTGGGGCGGCCGGCATATAAACAACTTTTCAAAAGGAGGAACTGTATGAAAAAGGGACTCAAAGCATTGCTCGCAGCCGGTGCTGCGGCTCTGTGCCTCACCACAATGTTCGGCGCGATGAGCGCTTCCGCTGAGGCACTGGACACTTCTGAAGAAGTACAGCTGGTTATGTACATCGTCAGTGACAGACCTGCAGGACAGGATGCCGTTGATGAGAACATGAATGCCTATTTCAAGGAGAAACTCAACTGCACGCTTCAGATCAACTGGATCGGCTGGGCTGAGTACGCAAACAAGTATCCGATGCTGTATTCCTCAGGCGAGAAATTTGACATGGCTTACTGCGCAACATGGCTGAATTTTGCCAACCTGGCCCGCCGCGGCGCTTTCATGCCGCTCAATGACCTGCTTCCGACCTATGCGCCTGACAACTATGCGCTGCAGTCGAAATCGGCTCTGAGCCAGGCAACCATCGACGGCAACATCTATGCCGTTCCGACACTGCTTCCGACTTACATCACCTACGGACCCATCTATCGCGGCGACCTGGCTGACGAAGCCGGTATCGAAGGACCGCTTGATACCTGGGAGAAGATCGAAGAGTACGGTGACTGGGTCAAAGCCAATCATCCCGAGATGGAAGTCATCGACATGTATCAGGGCAACGTAGAGCTTTCCCTTCAGTGGGAGAGAATGCAGGGCAACTATGAGATCGACTCCGGCAACCGCTACATCTTCTACGATCCGTCCGAAGAGCATCCCACCGTATTCCCGGTCTATGATGACCCGACATTCCCGGAATTTGTTGACATGTGCAAACGCTGGAGCGAGAAAGGCTTCTGGTCAATGAGTGCCCTTTCCGATACCGACTCCACCAAGACACAGAACGGCAAAGCTTCTCTTCGTTTCCACAACATCGACACCTGGTCCGGCTACACCGTCCTTCATCCCGAATGGGATTTCCGCTATGCTCCCATGACGAAGGATATCGCTCATCTGCCCTACACTCAGGACTGCATGGTCATCCCGACCACCGCTTCCAATCCTGAGAGAGCACTGGCGCTGTGGAACCTGCTGACCACCGATCAGGAGGCTTATGACATCTTCTTCTACGGCATCCTCGGCACCTCCTATGAGCTCAATGACGAAGGCCAGTTCAAGATCCTCGATCCGGATCTGTATGCCACCAACTCCATGTGGGCTGTCCGCACCATGGACCTGAACCGCAACCAGATGGGTGTTCCGGAATACTACGACACCGTCCGTCAGGAATGGGAAGAGACCATCCAGGAAGGCGTAGGCACCGAGCGCTTCACCGGTTTCGTGTTCGATACCACCAACGTCACCACCGAGATCGCGAACTGCCAGAATGTCCGTCAGCAGTACGGCTGGCCGCTCGAGCTGGGCTATGTTGATGCTGAGAAAGGTCTTGAGGACTATAAGAAGCAGATGCAGAATGCCGGCATCGACAAGATCGTCGCCGAAGCACAGGCACAGCTGGATGCTTACCTTGAGGCCATGGAAGGCTGAAGATCATAAACTTTATTTGCGCAGCGCCTTAAGGCGCTGCCGGTAAGGTCCCCAGATAACGCATGATTCGGGGCTGCCGCGTTAAGCATGTTTATATGCCATTAATGCGGCGGCCCTTTTTATACCCTGACCGGTGTATTTTCCGGTGCAGAAAGGAGCAGATCTATGAAAATTCGGGGAGTCAACCTCGGCAACTGGCTGGTGCTTGAGAAATGGATGAGCCCCGCGCTGTTTGAAGGAACGAATGCGGAGGATGAGTATTACCTGCCGATGTACCTGGACCGCAGCGTGTACGAGGCCAGGATCCGCCAGCACAGGGCGGAGTATATCACAGAGCGTGACTTTATCACCATGCGCGCGATCGGCTTCAACACGGTCCGCATCCCGGTTCCCTATTTTATCTTCGGGGACAGGCCGCCCTTCATCGGCTGCATCGATGAGCTTGACCATGCTTTTACCTGGGCGGAGCGCTACGGGCTGAAGATCCTCATCGACCTGCATACGGCCCCGGATTCCCAGAACGGCTTCGACAACGGCGGCATCTGCGGCGTGTGCAAATTCTTCAAAGAGCCGGAAGAGATCGAGTTTGTCTATACCGTGCTTGAGCGTCTTGCCGAGCGCTATGCGAACCGGAAAGGCCTCTGGGGCATTGAGATCTTGAACGAGCCGGTCTCTCAGGAAATGTGGGATACGTTCGGGGTCTCTGCCCGCTACAAACCGGTGGAGCCGCTCAAGGCAGCGGGATCGGGCGGATATGATATGGCGCAGCTTCGCGATTTCTATACGACTGCCTATGAGCGCATCCGCAAATATCTGCCGGAAGACAAGAAAGTGGTCATCCATGACGGCTTCGACCTGACAGCGTGGAAGGACTTCATGCAGGAAGATCATTACAAAGGCGTTGTCCTCGATACGCACCAGTACCTGATGGTCGCGGAGGCGAAAGGCTGCGAGCAGACGCTCGAGGGCTATAAAAAGTTTATCCGTGATGAATTCGAACCGGGCATCGAGGAGATGCAGAAGTACTTCCCGACCGTATGCGGCGAGTGGTGCCTGTTTAATTCCCTTGCCTGCGGACGCGACACAAAGGGCGGCCAGACTATCTTAAACGGTGAGATGGAGAAGCAGGAGACCACCGTAAGCGACGAGCGCAAGAAGGAGATCTACCGCGAACTCGACAGAGCGCAGAAAGCCGCATGGGATAAGGGCTCGGGCTATTTCTACTGGAGTTACAAGCTGCTGGTGGATACGGTCACGACAGACGCCTGGTCGGGCTGGGATGCCTGGGATGCGGGCCGCTGCGCCGATTTCGGATGGTTTGAGAAAGAAACCTATGAGGAGACCTGGGACTGATCTTTTCGAAATGCAGGAGGCTTTGAAAAAGTTATGAGCAGACAAAAGCCGGTGATGGATATTAGGACGATCTTCGGGGACGGCGGCCGGGATGAGTTTTTTCAGCAGAAAGTTCTCTTTGAAGAGGATTCTCAGACGGAAAACAGGGTCATCAACCTGTACCCGGAAGCCCGGTACGGGACTTTTGAAGGGTTTGGCGGAGCCGTCACGGATTCGGCGGGGTATGTCTATTCCCTGATGAGCGAGGCGCAGAAAAAAGAACTTATGGAGACGTACTTTTCTCCGGAGCGGATGAACTATCAGTTCCTGCGCGTGCCGATGGACAGCTGCGACTTTTCGCTGGAGCAGTACGAGGCGATGTCGGATCCTTTCGACGTTGAGCTTAAGAGCTTTTCCATGGAGCGGCCCGGAAAGTATATCCTGCCGATGCTTGAGGACGCTTACAAGGCGGCGGGGCGGCAGCTGCCGCTGCTTTTAAGCCCCTGGTCGCCGCCGGTCTTTATGAAGACCAACGGCTTAAGGGAGCAGGGCGGCGCTTTGAAAGAAGAGCACCGTGATCTCTGGGCTGAATACTTGTGCCGCTATATTGAGGAGTTCAAAAAGCGCGGTTTCCATGTGCAGCGGCTGACGCTTCAGAATGAGCCCAAAGCGGTGCAGACCTGGGATTCGTGCATCTACACGGCGCAGGATCAGAAGGTCTTTTTGAGGGACTATATGCGGCCGGCCATGGTCAGACACTCGCTCACGGACGTGGAGGTGTACCTGTGGGATCACAATAAGGAGCGGGTCTACGAGTGGATGCGCGACATCATCGACGACGAGACCTCGCCGATGATCGCCGGGGCCGCCTGCCACTGGTACAGCGGAGATCACTTCGAGGCGCTGGATCTTTGCCGGGAGCGCTTCCCGGATAAGAAACTGATCGTCTCGGAAAGCTGCCTGGAACTTTACATAAAAGAGAGCGGCGATGCCGTCCGGGCAGCCCAGCGGGCCGGCCGGGAAGTCCTCGGGGACATCAACCACGGCGTTTCAGCCTTTTATGACTGGAACCTTCTGCTTGACGAGCAGGGCGGGCCGAATTACGTGGAAAACTACTGCCTGGCGCCGTTTATCTACGATACGGCTGCAAAGAAGCTGCAGCCGCAGCTGGTGCAGAAGTATTATGAATGCTTTTCGCATTACCTGCTCCCGGGATCCGTCCGTATCGGGATGAGCCGATATGCGGACGATATCAAATGCAGTGCCTGGCAGAGGCCGGACGGCTCTTTGCTTCTGTTTATGATGAACGAGAGCACATCGATCCGGCAGGCTTTTATCCGGCTTGACGGAACGGAAGCGGCGGCGGTGCTGTATCCGCAGTCACTGTCGGCAGCCGTGATCGAACAGACATTTTGAAAGGAGATAACAGCATGGGAAAGATCATCTTCGGGGCGGATTATTATCCGGAATACATGAAAGAAGACCGGACGGACCGGGACTTTGAGATGATGCGCCGGGCGGGCATAAACACGGTCCGCATTGCGGAATCGACCTGGAGCACCGAAGAGCCGGTGGAGGGGACTTTTGACTTCTCCTATGTCAAAAAGGTGCTCGAACATGCCGAAAAATACGGCATGCAGGTGATCATCGGCACGCCCACCTATGCTGTTCCCTCCTGGCTGGTTAAGAAAGATCCGTCTGTCATGGTCACGGCAAGGGACGGTCAGCGTTCCTACGGGGCCAGGCAGATCATGAACATCGAAAACCCCACGTACCGGTTTCACGCGGAGCGCATCATCCGGAAACTCGTGGAATTTACCGCTCCGTGGAAATGCGTGATCGGGTTCCAGATCGATAATGAGACCAAGCATTACGACAACTACGGACCGGAAATGCAGGCCGGCTTCCTGGAACATCTGAAGGAGCGCTTTAAAACGCCCGAGGCAATGAACGAGACTTTCGGCCTCAATTACTGGAGCAATGCGGTCCACCGCTGGGAGGATTTCCCCGATATGCGCGGCTGCTGCAGCGGAAGCCTGGCCGGTGAGTTTGAAAAGTACCGTCGGTCCCGCGCAGCGGACTTCCTGAAGTGGCAGGCTAAGATCGTCCGGGAAATATGCCGGCCCGATCAGTTCATCACCCACAATTTCGATTTCGAGTGGAGAAAGGTCGGCGCGCCGATCACGCAGGACGGGTATTCTTACGGAGTGCAGCCGGATATCAACCATCCGGAGGCGGCGGCCGCGGTCAGCCTGGCGGGGACCGATATCTATCATCCCTCGCAGAGTCTCCTGACGGGTAAAGAGATCGCTTTCGGCGGCGATGAGATCCGCCCCTTGAAGGACGCGCCTTATCTGGTTCTGGAGACCAGCGCCCAGGCGTTCAAGCAGTGGACGCCGTATCCCGGGCAGCTTACGCTGCAGGCGTTTGCCCATCTCGCGAGCGGCGCCATGGGGGTGATGTACTGGAACTGGCACTCCATCCACAACGGGTTTGAGACTTACTGGAAAGGCATCCTCAGCCACGACATGGAGGAGAATGAGACGTACCGGGAAGTGACGGCCATCGGACAAAAACTTGAGGAAATCGGAGCGGAGCATCTGGTCATCCGCAAGAAGAACCGCGCGGCGGTCATCGTCGACAACGATTCCATGACGGCTTTTACATGGTTCCCGATCGATAATGACTTTTATTACAACGATGTCGTTCGCTGGATCTATCACGCTTTTTATGAGCTGGGGGTCGAGTGCGACGTGGTGCACGCGGATGAGCTCGATCCTTCCGCCTACGACCTGATCGTGACGCCGGCGCTCTACTGTGTTAAGGAAGATCTGATCCGGAGACTTGCCGAATTCACCGCGGCCGGGGGAACGCTCATCAGTACGTTCAAATCGTTCTTCGCCGACAGGGACGTGACCGTCTACCAGGACCGCCAGCCGCACCTGATGACGGAAGTTTTCGGCATGTCCTATCAGCAGTTCGTGCGGCCGGACCGCCTGCTTGCGGGCGGAAAGGAATGCAGCAATTTTGCGGAGCTGATCATGCCCGATACGGCCAGGTGCGTGATCCCTTACGAACACAGGTACTGGGGAAAATACGCGGCGGTAACGGAGCATGCGTACGGCAAGGGAAGCGCCTGGTACCTGGGATGTTATCTTGACAAGGAGGTCCTTAAGCAGGTCCTTTTAAAGATCCGTGCGGTTTGTGAGCTCCGCTCGGATGAGAACACCGCTTATCCGGTCGTGATCCGGAGCGGCGTCAATGAACTGGGCAAAGACGTGCATTATATACTTCACTTCAGTGAGGAAGAGGAGACCTGGACCTGTCCCTATGAAAAGACTGTGGATCTCCTTACGCAGAAAGAATACCGCCGGGGCGATAGGATCGTTCTTACCGACTGGGCGGTGCTGATCCTGGAGGAAAGGCAATGATAACGAATCCTATTATTCCGGGGTTTAACCCGGATCCGTGCATCTGCCGGAAAGGTGATGATTATTATTTGATGGTGTCCTCGTTCGAGTGGATGCCGGGACTTCCGATCTATCACTCCCGGGACCTGAAGCACTGGGAACTGATCGCCCACGCCATTACAGGCGATGAGGTCGATTTAAAGAAACTGCCCGCCTCGAAGGGCCTGTGGGCGCCCTGTCTTACATACTGTGAAGCAGAGGATATGTTCTATGTGGTCTTCGGCTGCATGAACTCCATGAATGCCCGCTACTTCGAATGTGACAACTACCTGATTCGCTCAAAGAGCATCACCGGCCCCTGGAGCAAACCCGTTTACCTGCATTCGGCCGGTTTCGACGCCTCCCTGTTCCACGATGACGACGGGCGCAAATACGTCGTCTCGCTCGAGTGGGAGACCCGCGACGGATACGAGAAGCCCGGCGTGATCTGCCTGGTCGAATACGATCCGAAAAAGGAAGAGATCATCGGCTATCCGAAGCGCATCTGGCGCGGCGGAACGGACCGCGGCTGCATTGAGGCGCCGCACCTGACCAAACGCGGAGGCTGGTATTACCTGATGTGCGCGGAGGGCGGCACGGGCTATAACCACTGCGTGACGATGGGCAGGAGCCGCAGCGTTGACGGCCCTTATGAGGGCGATCCGAAAAACCCGATCGTGACCTCGGCGCCGAATGAATCGAACGAGCGCGCGGACGCGGATCATCTCAAACCCAGGTACTTCAACCCCGATTCCGTTCTCCAGAAATCCGGACACGGCAGCTATGTCATTACTCAGGGCGGCGAGACCTATCTCGTTCACCTGACTTCACGCCCATTCGTGCCGGAGCTTCGGTGCACGCTGGGCCGCGAGACGGCCATCCAGAAAATGTGCTGGACCGATGACGGGTGGCTTCGCATGGCGGACGGCTCCAATCTTGCCAAAACGGAGGTGGAGGAGCCGAACCTGCCCGACTGCCCGCTGCCGGTCCCGGCGCCGCTCGACGACTTTGACGAGCCTACCCTGCGCCGGGGCTGGTACGCTCCCAGGATCGCTTCGGAGACCTTTATTGATCTGGCTTCCCGGCCCGGGTACCTTCGGATGCGCGGACAGGAGGCGCAGACCAGCCTGAACCGGGCAAGCATCCTTTGCAGGAAGCTGACCTCCCTTCACACGCAGGTCACCGCGAAGATGGATTTCCACCCGGAGATCTGGCAGCACAGCGCCGGGCTGATCCTGTACTACGACAACATGAATTACCTTTATCTGCGCAAGTATTATTCGCAGACCCTTGGCCAGAGCGCTCTTTCGTTGATCTATCTTGAGAACGGGGAGAAAAAAGAAGTACCGGGGACCCGCACCCCCGTCGGAGAAGGCGAGCTTTGGCTTCGCCTGACGGTCGATGATCGCAGCACCGGCTTTTCCTGGAGCGCGGACGGCGAAAACTATGCGCCGATCGGCCCCGTCTTCGACACATCGAAGTTTTCCGATGAGTATTGCAAGTTCGGAGAATTCACCGGGACCATGGTGGGGATCACCTGTACGGACGGAGTGCTGAGGAGGAAGACGGCGGATTTTGACTTTTTTGAGATGAGAAGATGACAGGGATGTTCCCTGTCATCTTTTTATGGTTATGCGTGTATCATTCTTGAGCTTCTTCACCATGATCAGGCGCCGGCGCAGCCTGGGATTATGAATGATCCAGATGCTGGCGGCCTCCCACATGGAGTAGGCGCCGATCGTTGAGAGGACGGTGAACCAGACGACGCTCACTTTTTCTTTCAGGAACAGGCTCAGGGTGATAAAGACCACGCCCACGGTAAACATCCAAAGCTGCTGGAAGAGATTTCTCTTGTATTCTTCTTTTATGGTTTTTTCTTCATCTGCGATCCATCTTTTGAATGAAAGCAAAACCCGGTCTTCATCTACAGCAGCCGGGGAGATGATGCTGATCGTATAGGGGTCGGGCAGAGGCTTTTCCGTCACCTGGGAAAGGACATAGGTTTTTACGTCTTCGCTTAATAGGGTGCCGTCCGGATCAAAGTGGTTATACAGTTCTTTTTCTTCTTCTATTCTGAGTTTTATCGTATTCATCTTGTCGCTCCATTAAGTTCGTCCTGCTGTTCCTGCCGATCCGGCAGGACATTTTTATGATATCGTTCCTGCGGGAGGGTTTCAACCTCTCTTTTTTGTTGAGAAAAGATATGAATTTTGGGCAAAATGCCTTTTTTGTAGAAAAGACATTTACAATTGAGCATTTCTTGTATAAAATAACTCTATTACAGATACGGAGGAAGGAACGGAAAATGGCCCATCCGATTGATGCTGCGGAGTTTCTGAAGCGGCTTCGGGAAGAGAACGGAAAGCAGGTCCAGAATTTTCATGACCTGTCCCGGTATCTGGCTTTTAAAGCCAGGAACAAGGGCATTCCGGTGGCGGGTCAGTTTGAGCTGACGCCGCTTTGCAACTTCGACTGCAGGATGTGTTATGTTCATCTTGACGCGGAGCAGATGAACGGCCGGTCCGCGCTTCCGGTCGATACCTGGAAGGATATCATCCGGCAGGCCTGGGAAGCGGGGATGATCGAGACTACGCTGACCGGCGGCGAATGCCTGGCCTATCCCGGATTTGAGGAGATCTTTCTCTATCTGCACAGCCTCGGCTGTGAGGTGCGCGTCCTGACAAACGGGTTTTTCCTGGATGAGAGAAGGATCCGGTTCTTCCGTGAACATATGCCGGCGCAGATTCAGGTCACTTTGTACGGATGGAATGATGATGTCTACGAGCGGGTGACCGGGCACCGGGCTTTCGGCATGGTGAGCGAAAACATCCGCAAAGCAGTCGAAGCCGGACTGGCAGTTTCCGTCAGCGTAACTCCAAGCGCATATCTCGGGGACGACGTCCTGGAGACGGTCCGGATCGGAAAAAGCCTCTGCCGTTCATTCATGGTGAATGCTTCTCTCTTTGCACCGAGGGAGGAGACGGGACGGACCCTGCAGTCATTTGATTCGGAGACGGAGACTTACCTGAAGATCTATCAGCTGATGCGCGAACTGGACGGAAGGGAGATAACGCCGGTCGACGAAAAAACGCTCCCGCCTGTGGGAGGTCCGTATCATGAAACCAAGGGATGCGGCCTTCGGTGCGGCGGCGGACGTTCATCTTTCGTGATTGACTGGAAAGGCACCATGATGCCGTGCAACCGGCTGGACATGATCCGCGCGGATGTCCTGACGGATGGGTTTAAAGACGCGTGGACAAAGATCAACCGGGAGGCCGAGAACTGGCCGAGGGTCCCGGAATGTGAAGGCTGCGCCTATGTGGATGCATGCACCAACTGCGCGGCAAACCAGATGCGCTTCGCTAAGCCCGGAATACAGCCGACTAAGCTGTGCGAACAGACGATGTGCTATGTCAGGCACGGAGTCAGGACGGTTCCGGATTGTGAATAGATAACTGAGGATCAATTTTAAAATTATTAATAAGGAGAAAGGAACATGAAGAAAGAGTACAAAACTCCCACTGCAGAAAAAGTAGAGTTCAATTATGCGAATGTCGTAACCGCATCCGGATCGGGAGAGGCTGATGCCAACACCGAAAAGGGAAATCCGTACTACTACTGCACATGCGATCCGTATTATGCAGAGGGCTGGGGCCAGAACTGCTGATACGCATCCTTTAAAGAGAAATGAACAGAAGCTGTGAGACCGGCACCCCCGGTTTCGCGGCTTTTTGTTTGTTGAGGAAACCCCGCCTGTATGCTATACTTTTCAAAGCTGAATTGATTATATATATGAGGATTTCGGAGGTTCTTGACTGATGAACGGGAAAAAGGGAATTGGGCCGATCAATATATCCGGGACTGCAGCCAAAGTGGTGTGGGCGCTGACTTTTGCGGTCATTTTTGTTCTCAACCGCATGACGCTGATGATGGTCGATGATTATCGGTATTCTTTCAGCTTTGTGGATGCGAGTGAGCGGATGAGTCATCTGTCCCAGCTGGTCCCGTCCATGAAGGCACACTACCTGCGGATGAACGGGCGCCTTCTGACGCACGGCATCGTGCAGCTCATCCTGATGAAGTGCCCGCAGGTTTTGTTCGATGTTTTGAATACCTGCGTGTTCTGCCTGCTGATCTTTCTCATGTATCGATATATCTGGAAACGTTTTAACAGACGGACGAACGTGTTTTTCCTGATCACGATCATCGCCGCGGTGTGGGCGTTCGTGCCCGCGTTCGGCGAGGTATGCCTGTGGCTGGACGGATCGTGCAACTATTTGTGGGCGGTCACGTTCGCGCTCCTTTATCTTTATCCGCTGATCGTGGATGAAGATAAGCCAAGAAGCCTGCCGTTCCAGATCGTCTATGTGCTGCTCGGCTTCGTGGTCGGCGGCATCTCCGAGACGGCCACCATGGGCGTGATCGGCGCTTTCGTGCTGCACTTTATCTTTGACCGCCTGGTCGCGCACAGGAAGACTCCCTGGTGGAAGATCGTTCCCGTGCTGACCATGCTCCCGTGGTATATCTATATGATCAGCAGCCCCGGGACTCACCAGAACAAGCTCGGACAGACGAGCCTCCTGAAAGGGTTTGTCTCTGCTTTTGAGCAGTATCAGGAATTCTTCCGCTGGCACCTGATCATCTGGGTCATCCTGGCCGTCCTTGTGGTCTATCTGCAGCGCAGATGGGATATGGTCGTGCGCTCTTTCATGTGGCTTTTCCTCGCCGTCGGCATGAACTTCATGCACACTTTCACGGTGGGCTATCCGTACCGCAGCATGGCGGGCGTTGCCGCTTTCACGCTGATCGCCGTCGGCATCCTGTTCACCGCAATGTGGGACAGCCGGTGGAAAGACGGGCGCCAGAGCGAACGGAGCAGGGCGCTGAAGGCCGGGATCATCAGCCTTTGCATGATCGCCATGATGACGGCGTTCTTCAAATTTGTCCCGGGCGTCTATGACGTTTACACGAGCTATCTCCAGATGGCCGAAAATGAGAGGATCCTGAGGGAAGCCGGTGAGACCGATGATGTGGCCATCCCGAATGTCCATCCGTCCACGCGCTATGCGGCGGCGTTCATGCTTAAATACCTTGATCCGGATAATTCGGCGACGTGGCCGAATTACTCGATGGCCTACTACTACGGGGTACACTCGGTATCTGCAAGAGGATAAATGATATCTGCCAGAGGATAAAAATGGAAAACTTTAACCTGACAAAAGCGGATAACAATAAGGTCTCCTGCGTTAAGCAGATCCCGGATGATCCGCGCGGGATCGTGATCGCCGTGCACGGTTTTACCAGCAGCAAAGAATCTCCGACGGTTCGGCTTCTCTTAGAGAAGATGCCGGCAGCGGGCCTTGGCGTGATCGGGATCGACCTGCCCGGGCACGGGACCGGGGAATCGGCGAAGGAGACGCTGCGCATCCCGGGAGGAATCGACAGCATCGAAGCGGCGGAGCGGTACGCGCTGAAGGAGTATCCGGGCCAAGCTATTTATTACTTCGGCTCAAGCTTCGGGGCCTATCTTCTCGGGATCTATATCAGCACGAGGGATCATGCGGGCCGCAAAGCGTTCTGGCGAAGCGCGGCCGTGAACATGCCGCAGCTGTTTCACAAAGAAGAGCCGTCCGAGCAGGAAAAAAAGCTGCTCGAGGAACTCGACGAAAAGGGATATTTCGATATGGGCATGGACCAGAACAGGCCCGTGCGCGTTACGAAGCAGATGTATCAGGACCTTCTCGAACATGACTTATTCAAGCTTTTCGATCCGGACCGCTTCGGGACGCATCGGATCGCGATGGCTCACGGGGAGATGGACAGTGTGATCGACCCGGACGCAGCGCGGAGGTTTGCCGCCTTGTTTGGCATCCCCGTAAACTGGTTTAAGGGAGAGGGGCATTCTCTTTCCAACGATCCGGCAACGCCGGAGCGCGTGGCCGGGCTGGCGGCGGAACTTTTCCTGAGGGGTTAGACGCTGAGATGAATATTGACGGAGGTGAATGCGGATGAGCAGAAACCATGAAGTGACAAATACGCAGCTGCTTTTGAATGAGCGGGGCGAGCTTCGCGAGCCCGGCTGGTCGCGCCGGATGGTACAGCAGTACGACCGCGGCATGATCAAAGCGCCTGCGTGGAGAATTAAAGAATGGGACTATTACCTGGTCATGGGTGATGACTTCGGCGCCGCCTTTACGATCTCCGACGACGGCTATATCGGGCTTCAGTCCGTTTCTCTGCTGCATCTGGGCAAAGATCCGTGGGAGCATACGGAAACGGTGCTGAACGCATTTCCGATGGGGAAACTGAAACTCCCCTCCGACTCTTCATCGGGCGTGACCGATTATAAGGACAAGCGTCTCCATATGCGGTTTTCCGTGGGGAACGGCTGCCGCCGCATTCGCTGCTATTTCAGGAATTTCCTCGATGGGAAGCCGCTGAAAGCGGATATCACGCTGCTGCAGCCGGATATGGAATCCATGGTGATCGCAACGCCGTGGAATAAGAAGCATGCCTTCTATTACAACCAGAAGATCAACTGCATGCGGGCATCGGGCTATGTTCAGTTCGATGGAAAACGATACGAATTTCATCCGGGGTCGAACTTCGGCACACTGGACTGGGGCCGCGGCGTGTGGACCTACGACAACACCTGGTTCTGGGGATCGGGCAGCGCCGATATCGACGGAAACAGCTTCGGATTCAACATCGGATACGGGTTCGGCAATACGGCCGCGGCGACCGAGAACGCGATTTTTTATAACGGGAAGGTCCATAAGCTGGATGATGTCACCTTCCACATCCCCGGAAGCGGGTATACGGATCCGTGGAAATTTACATCATCCGACGGCCGGTTTGAGATGGACTTTGTGCCGATCCTGGACAGAGCAGCCAACCTGGACTACAAGGTCATCGTATCGGATCAGCACCAGGTGTTCGGACGCATGAGCGGGACGGCCGTTCTCGATGACGGGACGCCGGTCCGCATTAAGGACGTTCTGTGCTTTGCGGAGAAAGTCCATAACAGATATTGAGAGCAGGAGGTTTGTTCGATGAGCAACAAAAATGCATCAGATGACAGAAAGGGACCGGATCAGGTCCGTTTGCTTGCGTTTGCGGGGGTATTTGCTGCAATCACTTTTGTTGTGTTTACATTTCTTTCCATCCGTGTTCCGACCCCGGGCGGCGGGCAGGTTTCTCTTAATCTGGGAAATGCCATTGTCGTTCTGGGAGCACTGCTGCTCGGCGCAGGGTACGGCGGCCTTGGAGGGGCTACCGGACTGATGATCGCGGACCTGATCGATCCTATGTATATCCCGGAAGCTCCGATCACTTTTGTTATCAAGCTGATGATCGGCCTGATTGCCGGCCTGATCGCGCATAAGATCGGACATATCGCCACGGAAACAGATCCGAAGAAGCTGTTTCGCTGTGTCCTGACTTCAACCATAGCCGGACTTGCTTTCAATGCCATCTTTGATCCGTTGCTGCGGTATTTCTATAAAATACTTGTTCTCGGGAAACCGGCCGCGCAGGTATCGCTGGCGATCAACTATTCTGTGACGATCGTCAATTCGGTCGTTTCCGTGGTGGTGGTGATGATCCTGTACCAGGCTTTGAGGAAGCCGATGAAGGTACTTTTGAGTGAGTGATGTGGGTTAATTTTTAGCGGACAATGCGCTTATGATATGCGGACGATACGCTTATAATATGTGTATAATGCGCAAAATGTGAACGGCGAGGGGGATTTTAGAGATGACGAAAAGCACAGCTGCAAGAGCAGTCAGAAAAGCCGAACTTAAAGCCGGCAAAAAGATCGTAAAAATGAAAGTGGAGAGAAAAGCGAAGAGGACGGCAAGGAAAGTAGTCCGCGTGATTTTGTGGACGGCGTTCGTGTTCTGTCTGGGAGCTTTCGCGGGCATCCACCGCAGGGTGATCAGGGCATATCTGACTGGAAGTAAGATGCCCAAGATGCCTGCGCATCATCCGCATGTATTTTTCCATAAATCATGACGGCGCGGATCCTTTGCCTGATCATACTGGCGCTGGAGATCAGAGGCCTTTCGCTGAGCCTGACCAGGCGCCTGTGGAAGGCCTTTGTCTTCTATACGCAGCTGTCAAATATGATGACCGCGGTTTCGGCCGCGCTGCTTCTTGTTTTCGGACAGCCATATCCGGTGAGCGTGCTGCGCTATCTGAGCGTGTGCATGATGGTAATGACATTTTTCGTGACCACCTGTGTCCTTGTCCCGATGGGCGGTGATCCGAAGAAGCTTTTGTGGTCAGGAAACGGGTTGTATCTTCACGTGCTCTGCCCGGTCGTTTCAACGCTCAGCTATATCCTGGCCGAGCACCATGCCGGGCGCGGGGCGATCCCGGTGCCGGTAGTGGTGACCCTTATTTACGGACTGACCATGCTGTGCCTGAATGCTTTGGGAAAAGTAGACGGACCATATCCGTTTTTCCGGGTGCACAAGCAGGGGATAATAAAAACTATTTTGTGGATCGGGGCGTTGATGGCCGCGATAACGGTGTTCAGCGTACTGGTTTGGCTGGCGGGGGAGAAGATATGACAGATCGGCAGGCGGTTTTTGCTTACATCAAAAAGAAATATAAGGTTTTGCCGGAATATCCCTGGCAAAGGGACAACACCAGCGCCGTCTTCCGGCATGAAGACAACAAAAAATGGTTCGCGCTGGTGATGAATTTGCAGCGCAGCCGTATGGGGCTTCCGGGCACGGACTACACGGATGCGGTCAACCTGAAGATCGACGACATGTTCTTCCGGGACCAGATCATCCGCGAAGACGGGATCATGCCGGCATATCACATGAATAAGATGCACTGGATCACCGTCCTTTTGGACGGCACGGTGCCGGAAGAGAAAGTCTTCGACCTGATCGACATGAGCTTCATGGCCACCGCGTCAGCCAAAAAGAAAGAAAAAGTGCGGCCGCCGAAAGAGTGGATCATCCCGTCAAACCCGAAATACTATGACATCATCCATGCCTTTGACAACAAAAAAGAGATCGACTGGAAGCAGGGCGCGGGCATCAAAAAAGGCGATACCGTCTACATGTACGTAGGCGCGCCGGTATCCGCCGTGCTCTACAAATGTAAAGTGACCGAGACCAACATACCCTACAAATATCAGGACAAAAATCTGACCATCAGCGCACTGATGACCATCCGCCTGCAGAAGCGCTATCCCGCAGATAAATTCACATTTGATGTGTTAAAATCAGAGTACGGCATCTATGCAGTGCGCGGGCCGAGAGGCATCCCGAATTCACTGAGCGCCGTGTTATAAAAGGGGTCAGGCCCCTTTCACACATTAACGCATTAAAAGGGGTCTGACCCCTTTCGTACATTAACGCATTAAAAGCAAATAGGGGTCTGACCCCTTTGCAAAAGTATCTACTTGGAGGAGGTTTGTGATGGGCACGACGAATTTGGCTTTATTGTTGGCAAGTCTTCTGGTGGCGGTGCCGGCGGCGTATACTTCTAATGCTGTGACGGGGGAAGATCCTGCGGCGGTTGAGTGGGAAGATGAGACGGCGGCGGAGGCCGGAATGGCTTCGGATGATACTGAGGATATGTTGTATACCGGTATTATCTCCGCGATGGAGAATGAGATCGATCTGCTTTTGAAGGAGGCGTCGATCGATCACATTGAGACGATCGGCGGGGTCGATTTCCATGTCGGCGAGCTTTGCGGCCAGCATGTCGTCATTGCGAAAGCCGGTGTTGGGAAGGTTTTGAGCGCAGCCGGAGCGACGACGATGATCGACAATTTCCCGATCGACAGCCTGATCTTTACCGGGATCGCCGGCGGCGTGGGCGATGAGACGGAAGTGCTCGACGAGGTCATTGCAACGCAGCTTGTGCAGCACGACTATGGGCAGATCACGAATGACGGTTTTGAGTGGTTCGAGGGATATGTAGGTGATAACGGCCGCTATCCGTGCGATGATGCGCTGGTCGATCTGGCTTATC
>JBGUOI010000101.1:0-36818 GCA_045118075.1 Porcincola sp.
TGCAAACTCGCTCTGGGGGGAAGCAGGCGGGAACGTGGTGGGTGGCCGCCAGAAAAAGCAAGTGAAGCCCCAGCGGCGTAAGCATCAACTCGCTCTGGGGGAACGCAGGCGGGAACGTGGTGGGTGGCCGCCAGAAAAAGCAAGTGAAGCCCCAGCGGCGTAAGCACCAACTAACTTTTTTTGTTTACAACACTTGTTTTATTGTGTATATTAGACAAAAAGGGGTTCTTTTTTTGAATTCTTCTGGTAATATACCCCAAAAAAGGAGGGATTGCAGCGTTGAAAAAGTTTACTTTTATCGGGGCCGGATCGCTTGAGTTTACGAGGGACCTGGTGAGAGACCTGATGACGTTTCCCGCGTTTGATGATTGCGAGCTGATGTTGATGGATATCAACGAGAAACGGCTCACCTACTCGAGGATGGGCGTGGAGAGGATCGTCCGGGAAGGCGGACATCACGCAGTCGTGAAAGCGACGACTGACAGGCGCGAGGCGCTTAAGGATGCGGACGGTGTCCTGATCACTATTCTGCAGGGCGGTGTTGATGTATGGCGCTATGATATTGAGATCCCGATGAAATACGGGGTCGATTACTGCGTCGGCGATACCAGGGGACCTGCGGGTATCTTCCGTTTCCTGCGCACGGCGCCCGTGATGCTCGATATCATCCGGGATGTCGAGGAGCTTTGCCCGAATGCGATCGTTTTGAATTACACGAATCCTATGGCGATGCTGGTCAGTTATCTCCAGCGCCAGACCGATATCCGGATCACCGGCCTGTGCCACAGCGTGCAGGGGACCGCGCAGATGCTTGCGGGGTGGCTCGGACTTAAAGACGGCGAGCTCGATTATACCTGTGTCGGCATCAATCACCAGGCTTTTTATTTGAAGCTGGAGCACAACGGGGAGGATATGTACCCGGCGCTGGCTGAGGCAGTCAAAAGACCGGAGGTTGCGGCGGAGGAGCCGGTCCGTATTGAGATCTTCAAGCATCTTAAGTATTTCATCACGGAGTCATCGGGCCACAACTCCGAGTATGTGGCATGGTTCAGGAAGAGGCCCGACCTGATCGAGAAATACTGCACGCACGGTACCGGCTGGAATCCCGGGGCGCATGCTTACATTCTTGATGAGTACCTGGGCAGAGAGGATACCTGGGAGGATGAATACACCGAATGGCTGGAGAACGGCGAAGTTGATCTGGAGAGGGGCGAGGAGTATGCCTCCAACATCTTCAACGCGATCTTCGGTGATCATACGCCTTACCGTTTCAATGCCAATCTGCGCAACAACGGGTATGTGACGAACATTGACCGGGATGCCTGCGTGGAAGTGCCCGTGATCGCTGATAAGACCGGCATTCATACGCTTGACATCCATACGCTCCCCCAGCATCTGTCCGTTCTGGTGAACAACTCCGCGAAGATCGAAGAGCTTGCCGTGCAGGGAGCGATCGAGGGCGATCCGCAAAAGATCTTTGCCGCCTGCCTGTTTGATCCGCTGACAGCGTCTGTGTGCAGCATGGAGGAGATCCATGAGATGGTACAGGAGATGCTCGATAAGAACGCGAAGTATCTTACCTATTTCAAGACCCTGACGATCTGATATTTAATGCAGTTGAAAATAAAGCAGTATGCAGCAAAAAACAAGTCAAAGGAGGGTTTCACAATGAAGAAAACAGTATCCCGTATTCTGGCACTGGCACTCGGCGTAGCTCTTATCAGCGCGATCCCCGCTGCTGCGGAAACCACAAAACTGGTGATCTGGGGTCATCAGGAAGAAGTGTGGAATGATAATTATAAAAAGATCGCTGATGATTTCATGGCGGAGAATCCGGATATTGAGATCAGCTTTGAGTTCTTCCCCTATGATGATTTTGAGGCAAAGGTCCAGACCTCTCTGATCTCGAAGAACAGTGACTGCGACATCTATGAGATGTGGGGCGGCTGGGGCATCGACTATGCTCCGACAGGCTGCCTTGATCCGATCGCGGACGAGGTGGCCGATGAGATCCGCGCTGAAGCATTCCCGTCGACCTACGGCGCGATGGAATATGACGGTAAGATCTATGCCCTTCCGCTTGAGTTCAATATCGAGTGCGGCGGCATGGTGGTCAACCTTCACCTGCTCGGCGACGATCCCATCCCGACGACCTGGGATGACCTGGTAGCTGCCGCGAAGAAGGGTACCGTCATGAACGGATCCGAGTTTGACGTAAGAGGATTTGATTTTGTCGGATGGGACGGCGTTGCCTATACTTTCGCCGAGATGATCATGTCTCAGGGCGTAAGCTATTTCAATGAGGACGGAACTTTCAATGTAACTTCTCCGGAAGCCAAGAAGGCGTTTGAAGCGCTTGCAGATCTGGTCATCGGTGACGAGCCCGTGACAGATCTTGAGGGACTGACCACTGCCGGCGCACTGGAGAACTTCCAGAAGCTGTTTGCTGATCAGGCTCTGTTTGTACCGCACGGACCGTGGGTACTTGCTGACGGCATCACCACCTTCGGCCTTGAGTACGGCACAGACTTTGATTATGTCATGCTTCCGTGGTTCGGCGAAGAGGTGGCCTTCCCCGCTGAGACCGGATGGTGCTTCTCCATTAACGCTGCCAGTAAGAATAAGGAAGCCGCGAACCGGTTCCTGGATTATCTGTTCTCCGATGAAGTCCTGATGCAGAACAATGTCGCCTGCGGACAGATCCCGTCGAAGAAGAGTGTTGCGACCAGTTCTGAGTATCTTGAGCAGTTCCCGTATGCGAAGCCGCTGGTTGATATTCTTGATAATGCATCGTTTATCGGTTTCTTTAACACAGACCGCTTCAAAGAAGCAATCGACAATACATTTGTTGACTACTGCTCAGGCGTTTATGATTCTTCCGATGCAGCCCTGGCTGACATGGAGGCGAAACTGAACGAGATCCTGTAAGAAACAGCAAGACGGGAAGTGGGGTCAAATGAAGAAGCAAAACCGAAAATTCCTGCTGCTGGTGCTGGTCCCATGCTTTGTAGAGGTGTTTGTGTTCCTGGTGCTCCCGATCATCGGGACGTGTCTGGTCTCCTTTATGGAGTACAATCCTCTGCGCAGCGAGAACAGCTTTGTGGGACTGAGCAACTACAGCAGGATGCTGCATGACCAGTCGTTTTACCGTGCGATGCGCAATACGCTGGTATTTACATTCTCCGCGGTGGCGGTCAATATCGTGCTCGCGCTGGCGATGGCGGTGGCCATCAGCCAGTTCGAGTCAAACCGGACGAGGAGCTTCTTCCGCATGATGGTGTTTCTGCCGTGCATCGCACCGATGGTCGCCTCTGCAGTCGTGTGGTCAAGATCTTTGTTCGAGCCGCGCGGCGGTATGTTCAATGCGCTCCTTCGGGCTTTCGGATTATCGGGCATCTCCTGGGTGGGAGATGCCAGGTATCTGATGGTCTCGGTCATCATCTTTACGCTGTGGGCGGATATCGGTTACAACGTCATCCTCTTCTCGGCAGGGATCGACGGCATCCCGGGCAGCCTCTACGAGGCAGCGAGGCTGGACGGCGCAGGGCGGTGGCAGCTGTTTCAGTCCATCACCCTGCCTCTTCTGGGAAGGACGACCACGTTCATCCTTCTGATGACGCTGACTTCTTATTTCCAGATGTTCGCGCAGTTCCAGATATTTGCTCCGAAAGAAGGACCGCAGCAGTCCGGCCTGGTCATGACCGGCTATATTTATAAGCAGGCTTTTGTCAATAAGGAAATGGGATATGCGGCAGCCATCTCCATGGCGCTGTTTGTGGTGATCCTTGTGGTTTCTGCCATTCAGCAGAGACTGGGCAAGGTAGATTGGGAGTACTGATATGGCTGCTAATTCTAAGAAAAAATTCTATAAGAAGGAAGGCTTCAAGACACGGCTGATCCTGTTTTTAATCATGATCATCGTATCCCTGATCATCGTGATCCCGTATGTCTGGATGCTTTCCAACTCATTCAAATCCACAAAAGAGACGCTGGTGGATGCCTCTCATCTGCTGCCGAAGAACCCCACTACCGACGGTTATCACAAAGTCCTTTTTGAATCACCGTTCTTCAGGTGGCTGCGGAACTCGCTGATCATTACAGTGTCGGATACCGTGATCATCCTCTTTACAAGCACAATCCTCGGGTATCTGTTTTCCAGGTTCGAATTCCACGGAAAGAGATTCCTGTTCATGATGCTCCTGTTCACGATGATGGTGCCTGCCCAGGTCACGATGATTACGAAGTTCATCCTGATCGACCGGATCGGTCTTTACGACAGTCTGCTGGCACTGATCATTCCGGCCATGGTAAGTGCGTTCGGTGTATACCTGTGCAAGCAGTACTGTGATGAGATTCCCAGGGAGCTTTTGGAGAGCGCCAGGATAGACGGCGCAGGCCATTTCCAGATCTATATCCACATCGTCCTGGCGCAGATTCGCCCGGCGATCGGATCGCTTGCGATCTTCACATTCCTGGAGATCTGGAATGACTACCTTAATCCGCTGCTGTACTTATCGTCCACGAACAACCAGACGCTTCCGCTGGCGCTGTCGTTTTTCAACTCGCAGCATCAGACGGACCTGTCGGCGACCATGGCAGCCTCCGCGCTGATCATGATCCCGGCGTCGATCGTGTTTATTGTGTTCCAGAAGCAGTTTATTAAGGGCATTGCAATGACGGGGATGAAATGATGAATGATGACGGGGACAGTCCGCTCAATTAAAGGACTGTCCCCGTTATCTATTCTTTAACTGGAGGTTAAGAATGAAAATAAAGACCAGAAGATTTGCTGTGACGGCCGCCGCGGTGCTGGTGCTTGCGTGCTTAACGCCGTGTGCGGCCATGGCGGCGCAGGAAACGGAGAGTGAGGGGATGGATACGGTAATTTCTGAAGAAGGACTTGTTTTGCAGGATCTGGATTATACGGAAGACCCGGTTGACGTCCCCAACCCGGACCGCGGCTTTTACCGGGCCAATGACGGCATGGTCGTGCCGGTCACGGGAACCGGTGAGGAAGCGACGGTGATGGAAGTAGGTAAGGAGCCGGTCACGATCGGCGGCGCACAGGTTTCGACGCGCGTAAGCCACGTCTATTTTGACCTTCGCAATTTCTCCGACAATGCCATCACCGGATGGGGCACTCCCTATGACGAGGAGTACTTCGCACCGGAAGATGTGTCCATCCGCTCGCGTGAGGGCGATGAGCCGCCGTACGATTACGATACTCATCTGGATTACTGGCTGGAGAATGAATTTGCCAATTGGCCGAGGGGCACTTCTCAGCCGCTGACTGAGGATGCACTCGCATTCATCCGTGACAAGTTTGAGCAGGTGAGGGCTGGGGAAGGCGTCACCATGGTTCGGTTCAATTACGACGGACCCGGCTTTTCGTGGGTATCCGCTGAGCATCCCGATGACGGTTATGTTGATCAGAAGATCACGGATGTGGAACCTGATAAAGAAACGGTTCTTGAACATATCTCGCAGATCGCACCGATCCTTCATGAATACGAGGATGTGATCATGGGCGTGGACGGCGGCTTTTTCGGGCCCTGGGGCGAGATGCATTCGAGCACGTTCGGCACCAGTCCGGAAGCGTATACATGGCTGCTTGACGCGCTGCTTGATGCAGTGCCTGAATCGAGATCGATCACGGTGCATGCCGGTGCCTTCCTGTCCTGGTACAATGCCGCTTACGGCACGGATTATACTTTCGGGACGATCGATCAGATTCCGGCGCCGGAGGAAGGTACTCCCGAGGCAAGGTTCGGGTTCTTCGACGACAGCTATGCCTACGGCGAAGACGAAGGAGAAGACTATCCGGATGACTGGGGTTCATTGTCCGAAGGAATCTGGTGGCCGGATGAGCCGTTTGGCGATCCCGAAGAGTTCGACCGCGGCAAGCTGATGACCTGGATCCGCTCACAAAACAATCTGTTCGGCGGAGAGGCCCAGGGTGATGAAACGCTGTGGAACACTTATCCGTATGTAGGGTGGGAAGCATCCTATGCACAGACGGTCTATCTGAATGCGGATTACGAAGACCAGGTCCACGACCGCTGGGGTGATTTCCTTTATACACAGGAAAACGTGGAACAGGAAATGACAAATGCCTATGCGGAGCCTTACACGGTGACACAGGCTGTCTTCGATCCGGTGTATGACCAGAAGACAGGAATGGAATATTTCCGCGACAGGCTCGGATACCGGCTGGTTCTTCGGGAAGCATACGCGAGCGAAAGCGTCGGAGAGGGAGAAGCCCTTTCATTCAGAGGAAAGATTCAGAATGTCGGCTTCGGCAATATCGTAAACCGCAAGGCAGTAACAGTGATTCTGAAAGGCGAGGACGGAAGCGCTTATTCCGCTCCGGCAGATATCGATGTCAGGACATGGAGACCGGATCTCGACAGCCGCGCTGACAACAGGGCCGCCTGGCGTGATCTTTCGTTTGACATACCGCTGGAGGAGTTCGGAAGCGTACCGCCCGGAAACTACAGCGTATACCTGAAGATCTGTGACCCGAAAGAGACGAGCAAAAACAAGCGCTGCATCCGTTTCGCTAACAAGGGAGAAGGCAACTGGGATGAAGAGATCGGCGGAAATCTGATTGCCGGAATTGTTGTTCAGTAGTATGACAAGAACTATTCCCTTATAAAAAATCGAGGCTTAAAAGAAAAGAAAAGCTGACGCAGTTCCGAAAGGAAACCGATGCGTCAGCTTTTTTGACATGACTGCCATTATATCGTAAAATAGGAAAAGACTTTTTCTTTTTGCGGCTGTGATGGAATTGGCAGACATGTAGGATTTAGGTTCCTATGGGAGACCGTGTGGGTTCGAGTCCCATCAGCCGCATGACTTGTTGTATGCAGAGGAGAGGGACTTAAAAATGAAGAAGAGGGCTTCGCTTATTGTTTTGCTGATGCTGCTGGTGGCGGCGCTTTCGATGAACGCGGCGGCCGCAGCGAAGAAGGCCGGATGGTACAAGACTAAGAAGGGTGAGTACTACTATGTGCTCAAAAGCGGAAAGGTCGCGAAGGGATGGCTCAAGTACAAAGGCCAGTTCTATTACTGCGATCCGGCTAACAAAGGTATCCGCAAGACCGGATGGGTAAAGTACAAGAATAACTATTATTATTGTGATCCCAAAAAGGACGGCGCACGCAAGACCGGATGGCTTAAGAGGGGAAAGAAGAATTATTACCTTATTCCGGAAAAAAGCGGACGCATGTGTATCGGATGGCGCAAGATCAAAGGCAAGTTCTATCGGTTCGCTTCCAATGGTGTTCGTGTCTCGGGCTGGATGAAGCTGAATAACAAGTATTATTATCTTGACCCGAAGAAGAACGATGCCATGGCACAGGGCTGGTACAAGATCGGAAAGAGGACTTACTATTTTACCAGCATGGGCGTGCGTCAGAGCGGATGGCTTAAGTATAAGGAAGGCTGGTATTATTTAAGGCCTAATGCTAACGGTGCTCTGATCGGCGGCTGGTACAGCGTAAACGGTATCCGCTATTACTTTGATCCCTATACCGGCAGACGGGCACAGGGAGAAGTGGTCATCGGCGGCGTAAAGCACATCTTTGATGAGAACGGCATCCTTACGCAGGTGGGCGATTCCATCGTCGGAAGCTTTACCGATTATTCCGGCAAGGTCGCCAGAAGGTCTTCCATCCGCCAGATGCTCAAGACCGCGCTGCTGCCGGTCGGATCGACCATGTATATCTGGGGCGGCGGCTGGACGGCTGCTCAGTCCGGAGCTAATGAGTATGCAAGGAGCATCGGTGTTCCTTCCAGATGGAGAGAATACTTTAACCGGCAGACCTCATCGTACAATTATGAGAACACACGGTTCCAGATCTATGACGGACTGGACTGCTCGGGCTTCATCGGATGGCTGATGTACAACACGTTCAACACCGAGTCCGGACGCTCCGGTTTCGTAATGCCGGCTGAAAACATGGCGACTACGTTTGCTTCCTACGGCTGGGGATCGTACAGCAGCCCCGGTTCATTCTCGGATTTCAGGGCCGGTGATATCATGAGCTCGGGCGGCCACGTTTACATCGTAGTGGGGCAGTGCTCCGACTCGAGCGTGGTTCTGATCCATTCGAGCCCGAAAGGCGTCATGATCAACGGTACCTATACCCGGTCCGGAAGCAAGATCAGCGAGGCAGTCACGCTGGCGACCAAGTATATGAGGACTTATTTCCCGTCATGGTATGCCAAGTATCCGGAATGCGCGAAGGGAAGCTATTACCTGACAAGCTTCGGAAGGATGCGCTGGCATTTGACCGCAAACTCTGTCATGACCGACAGCGAGGGACTTCGCAATATGAATGCGGCTCAGGTCCTCAGAAGCATCTTCGCGTAAGCGGCAGTTGGGAGCACTTTGAAAAAACGTTGAAAAAAGAGTAAAACCTATCAACCCCGGATTGTATCTTTAAAAGTGCAATCCGGGGTTTTATCACAAATATGTAACAAAACGGGGGTTATTCATTTCGTGCATATTTGACAAATTTTAAATATCGTTGTATATTAACGGAGAAAGTTAAGGATTTGTTACAGTTTGTTTCGATTTTAACATTTTTGGTTTGAGTGGAGAGAGGCTGTTATATGCATTATCAGACACACGTAGGAAAAACGGCAAGATGGACATTCCTTCTGATCATGCTTGTTTTTACCACGCTGTTTTCTGTCAACGCGCATGCGGGAAAGAACATGATCGCCTATGCCAAGAGCAAGGGAACTCCCCGGGGTGCTCTGGTTGAGACAAAAGAGGGCGTGCGTTTCCGTTATGCGGACAAGACTTACGCAAAGAATGCCTGGATCGAGGTAGATAACCAGTATTACTATTTTGATGAGGATGGTTATTCGAAACCGGGCTGGTTTGAGTACAGCGGAAATACCTATTATGCATCTTCCGAGGGCACGGTTTTACATGACGTGTGGCATAAGGAAGGTTCGAAACACTTCTACCTGAAGGCAAACGGCGTTCTGGCCAAGGCCCAGTGGGTAGTAAAAAACAAGAAAGTCTTTATCGTCGATAAAAACGGCGTCATGATCAAGAACAAGATGTTCAGCGTCGGCGATAAGTATTATTACGTCAACAAAAACGGCCAGAGAGTGGCAAACACCTGGGTCGCAATCAACGGAAAACGCTATTTCTTCAATGCCAAAGGCGAGCGTCTTTCCTCTATCTGGATCCGTTACAAAGGCAATTACTATTATGTGAAGCCGGACGGCGCTATGGCCGTTAACGAGGATGTCGGCAAGTACCATGTCAATAAGAACGGTGTGCTGAGCGGTTTCTCCTCCGAATTTAAGAAATATGCGAATGTGAAGTATCTGTTCGTGGGTGATTCAAGAACAGTCGGCATGAGCATGTCCGTCAAAGATTCGAAGTGCGCTTTCATCGGCAAGGTCGGTGAAGGGTACAGCTGGATGAGATCCTCAACAGACGCGAAGGTCAAGAAATACCTGAGCTACAATCCGAAACTCAAAGTGATCTACGGCTTCGGTATCAATGACCTTGGAAATGTCCAGAACTACATCAATTACTATACGAGTATGATCAGCGCCTATCCGCAGGCGAAGTTCTATATCATGGCGATCAACCCGGTCGATGATAAGACGATCCGGAGCTACTACCGCCGCACGACTGTCAACAACACCAAGATCCGTGATTTCAATAAGAAAGTGTACGCAGCCCTGAAAGGCAATTACATCAATACTTTCTATTATCTTTGCAAGAACGGATATGACACGGTCGACGGACTGCATTACACTTCCGCAACGTATCAGAAGATCTTCAAATATGTGAGATCGGTGATCGGTTAAGCAGACCGATAAAAAGTTATGAACAGCGAGGCTGCAGCATGAAAATGCTGCAGTTTTTTTGACGCAGAGACCTGAGTCTGCGGGGGCGTCTAAATGGTTGTAGGCGGCAGGGGTATCTGATAAAATGGGAGACAGGTTCGGAATTAAATACAAGGAGGTATGGATGATGGAAGGCTGTGTTTATATTTTTATTGCAGATGGGTTTGAAGAGATCGAAGGCCTGACGGTCGTAGATATTTTAAGAAGAGGCAAAGTCGATATCAAGACTGTCTCCGTGGAAGGAAGAAAGAACATTGAAGGCAGTCACGGGATCAAACTGGAGACTGACTGTGTGCTCGAGGAGACAGATTTTTCCGACGCCGCGATGTTCGTGCTTCCCGGCGGAATGCCCGGCACGCTGCATCTCGGGGAGTGCAGGGCGCTGACCGATATGCTGCTTAAAGCAAATGAAGAGGGCAAAAAGATCGCAGCGATCTGTGCCGCGCCGAGCGTGCTCGGAGACCTGGGCATCCTGGACGGGAAGGCGGCCGTATGCTATCCCGGTTTTGAGGAGAGGCTCAAAGGCGCCGTGATCGGAGATAAAAAAGTGGTCGTTTCAGAGAATGTGATTACCAGCCGCGGTATGGGGACGGCTATTCCGTTTGCACTGACGCTGCTTTCTATTATGAAAGATCAGGAGACGGCAGATCAGATCGGAAAGGGAATCATTTATTACGAGTAAAAGCGTGACAAGCGAACGACCCTATGATATACTATCACAATGGCTGAAAAAATATAAATAATCCATTGGATCAAGGAGGAAATAGATTCCATGAGCGTTAATGTCGAGAAACTTGAGCACAGCATGGCGAAACTGACCATTGAAGTTCCCGCGGAGAAGTTTGAGCAGGCGGTCCAGCAGGCATACCTGAAGAGCCGCGGCCAGATCGCGATCCCCGGTTTCAGAAAGGGCAAAGCACCCCGTAAGTTCATCGAGAAGATCTACGGTGAGGGCGTATTCTTTGAGGATGCCGCGAACAGCCTTATCCCGGATGCCTATGAAGAAGCCGTGAAGGAGTGCGGTGAGAATATCGTTTCTGCGCCGGAGATCGATATCGAGCAGATCGGCGGCGGAAAGGATTTTATCTTTACTGCAGTGGCTGCGCTTAAGCCTGAGGTTACGCTCGGTCAGTATAAGGATGTTGAGGTCGACAAGGTCGATGTGAGTGTATCCGATGAAGAGATCGAAGCCGAGATCAACCGTGAGCGTGAGAACAACGCCAGGATCATCGATGTGGATGACCGCCCGGTTCAGGACGGCGATCAGATCAAGCTGGATTTCGACGGCAGTGTGGACGGCGTTCCGTTTGAGGGCGGCAAGTCGACAGATTGTCCGCTGACCATCGGTTCGGGCAGCTTCATCCCCGGTTTCGAGGAGCAGCTGATCGGCGCGAAGATCGGGGAGCCCCTCGATGTGACCGTGACTTTCCCGGAAGATTATCATTCCCAGGATCTGGCCGGCAAGACGGCTGTGTTCGCCTGCAAGGTGAATGCGATCCAGGTGAAGGAGCTTCCGGAAGTGGACGACGAGTTCGCACAGGATGTTTCCGAATTCGATACGCTGGATGAATATAAGGAAGATATCCGCAAGAACATCACAGCCAGGAAGGAAGCGGATGCGAAGAATGCCCGCCGGGACCAGGCCGTGGAGAAGGCTGCGGCGAATGCCCAGATCGACATCCCCGAAGTGATGATCAAGGAAGAAGCGCAGCGCATGGCGGAAGACTTTGCGACCAGGCTGCAGTCACAGGGAATGCAGATCGAACAGTATATGCAGATGTTCGGCATGGATGCCAACGGCCTGCTTGAGCAGATGAAGAAGGATGCGGAGCCGAGACTTCGCAGCACGCTGATGCTTGAGGCGGTTGCAAATGCCGAGAACATGGAAGTCACCGATGAGCGCCTCGACGAGGAATTCAAGAAGATGGCTGACATGTATAAGATGGATGTTGAGAAGATCAAAGAGCTGATGGGCGAAGCCGGCACCAGACAGATGAAGAGCGACCTGCTGCTTCAGATGGCTGCCGAGCTGATCGGTGATCAAGCTGTTGAGACTGAGAAGAAGGAAGAATCGGAGGAGTAACATGCCTTTAATTCCATATGTCATTGAACAGACCAGCAGAGGAGAGCGTTCCTATGACATCTACTCCCGCCTGTTAAAGGACAGGATCATTTTCCTGGGAGATGAGGTCACGGACGACAGTGCCAATGTGATCGTGGCACAGATGCTCTTTTTGGAGTCGCAGGATCCCGCCAAGGATATCCAGCTCTACATCAACAGCCCGGGAGGGTCTGTCAGTGCCGGATGGGCGATCTACGACACGATGCGCTACATCAAATGTGATGTCGCCACCACCTGCATCGGGATGGCGGCCAGCATGGGAGCTTTTCTCCTGGCTGCAGGCACCAAGGGCAAGCGGTATGCGCTGCCCAACGCCGAGATCATGATTCACCAGCCTTCCGGCGGTTCGCAGGGAATGGCCAGCGATATCAAGATCCAGGCGGATCACATCCTGCGCACCAGGAAGAAACTCAATGACGCACTCGCTGCCAATACCGGCCAGCCGCTCGATGTGATCGAGAGGGATACCGACCGTGACTACTGGATGAGTGCCGAGGAGGCGAAAGAGTACGGTCTGGTAGATGAGGTCGTCGCCGCCAGATCATAAGGGGATAATGGCCGCTGCAAAAAATTGCCGCGGCCGTTTTGAAGTTAATAAGGAGTACATGACAGATGGCAAGAACGATTGACAAGATCCGGTGTTCTTTCTGCAACAAATCGGAGAATCAGGTCAAGAAACTGATCGCCGGACCCGGCGGAGTTTATATCTGCGAGGAGTGCGTGGAGGTCTGCAGTGAGATCATCGAGGAAGAACTCTTTTCGATGGAATCGGAGGACCTTGGCGATATCAATCTCATGAAACCGGCAGAGATCAAGGCTTTCCTTGATGAGTACGTCGTCGGGCAGGAGGATGCCAAGAAGACGCTTTCGGTAGCGGTCTACAACCATTATAAGCGGATCCTGGCCGGGAAAAACCTGCGCGGGAATGAGGTGGAGCTTCAGAAGAGCAACATCCTGATGCTCGGACCGACCGGATCGGGCAAGACCTACCTTGCACAGACGCTGGCAAAGATGCTGGGCGTGCCTTTCGCGATCGCGGATGCCACCTCCCTGACCGAAGCCGGCTACGTGGGCGAGGATGTGGAGAATATCCTGCTCAAGATCATCCAGGCTGCCGATTACGATATTCAGCGCGCGCAGCGCGGCATTATCTATATCGATGAGATCGATAAGATCACCCGTAAGTCCGAGAACGTTTCCATCACCAGGGACGTTTCCGGTGAGGGCGTACAGCAGGCGCTTTTGAAGATCCTTGAGGGCACGATCGCCTCCGTACCGCCGCAGGGCGGCCGGAAGCATCCGCACCAGGAGCTGATCCAGATCGATACCACGGATATCCTGTTTATCTGCGGCGGCGCATTCGAAGGGCTGGACAAGCTCATCGAGGCCAGGCTGGATTCGGGCTCGATGGGATTCGGGGCCGACATCATCAAACACGATGACAAGAACATCGGCGAATTCCTGCGCAAAGTGCTTCCGCAGGACCTGATCAAATTCGGAATCATCCCCGAGCTGATCGGACGTCTGCCGGTGGTGGTCTCACTCGATGAACTTGACAGGGATGCGCTTATCCGGATCCTGACTGAGCCGAAGAATGCCATCGTGAAGCAGTACCAGAAGCTCTTTGAGCTTGATCACGTGGATCTTTCCTTCGACAAGGAAGCGCTCGAGGAGATCGCCGACCTGACGATCAAACGCAGGACCGGCGCGAGGGGACTGCGCTCTATTATTGAAAAATCCATGAGGGATATCATGTTTTCCATCCCGTCGAGGGATGATATTACAAGCTGCCGGATCACCAAAGAGGTGATCGACGGGGTGAGTGAACCTGTCTTGAATGAGAAGGAGGCTAAGATCGAGCCCAAGAAAGAAACGGGGAAGATCAAAGCTTTAGAGCCGGCGTGATGACAAACCGGCTGAAACTGGAGATAAGATGAACGATAATTACAGGAAGCTGCCGGCAGTAGCGCTGCCGACGACCACCGTCCTGCCTTCCATGATCATGCACTTCGACATCGGCGAGCCGAAGAAAGCCCGCTCGATCGAAAAAGCGCTGCAGATGGGCTCTGTCCTGTTTGTAGTCGCCATGCGTGATCCGGTTTCGTCAGGCGCGGTCACTGAAAAAGAGCTGTTTGAGTACGGGACAGTGTGCAGCATCCGAAACGTGGCGAAGCTGCCCGGAAATGCCATCCGGGTCATGGTAGAGGGCAAGGCGAGAGCCAGGCTCATCCGCCTTGAGACAGACTCGTGCCTGATGGCAGTCATCGAAGAGACGGTCATCCTGCCGCTGATCGATGAGCAGGAAGCCCAGGCGCTGACGAGGGCGCTCAGAGACCTGTTTGAACTGTACTGTACCGAAAATAAGCATGTGAGCATGAACCAGCGGGTGAAGGTCATGAACATGACTTCGCTCGAGGAGATGGTAAACGCTGTCTCCACGAGCCTGCCGCTTGACTGGGTGGCCAGGCAGAAGCTGCTCGACGCCGCCGATTTAAAGCAGCGCTGGGAAGTGCTTTATGAGATCCTAGTCCATGACCTGGAGCTTCAGCGGATCCGTCAGGGTATCCAGAAGCGGGTGGAGGAGAGGATCAATAAAAACCAGAAAGATTATTTCCTGCGTGAGCAGCTTAAAGTGATCGAGGAGGAACTGGGCGAGAGCCTGCCCGTCAACGAGGTGGACGAGTTCCTTGATAAGCTGGAGAAGCTCAAGGCGTCTGATGACGTCAAGGCCAAGATCCGCCGCGAGATCACGCATTTTAAATCACTCTCGGGCAACAGCGCGGAAGCTTCCGTCTCGAGGACCTATCTGGAGACGCTGCTTGCCTATCCGTGGGATGAGGTATCCGAGGACAATGAGGATATCAGCCATGCGAGCAAAGTGCTCGAAGAGGACCACTACGGACTTAAGGATGTCAAGGAAAGGATCCTTGAGTACCTGGCTGTAAGGGCGCTTACCAAGAACCCCGACAGCCCGATCCTGTGCCTGGTAGGACCGCCCGGAACGGGCAAAACTTCCATCGCCAGGTCCCTGGCCAGAGCCATGGACCGCAAGTATGTGAGAATCTCACTTGGCGGTGTCAAGGACGAGGCTGAGATTCGCGGACACCGGAGGACCTACATCGGGGCCATGCCCGGCAGGATCGTCAAGGCGGTAAGTTCGTCAGGCGTTTCCAACCCGCTGATGCTGCTCGATGAGGTGGACAAGCTCTCGAACTCATACAGCGGGGATCCTTCGTCAGCCCTTTTAGAGGTGCTTGACGGTGAACAGAACTGCCGTTTCAGTGATCACTATATGGAGATCCCGGTGGATCTTTCAAAGGTGCTCTTTATCGCGACCGCGAATGATTCTTCCACGATCCCCAGGCCGCTTTTAGACCGCATGGAGATCATTGAGATCAGCAGTTATACTTCCAACGAAAAAATGCATATCGCCAAGGAGCACCTGGTGCCCAGGCAGATCTCCCATCACGGGCTGACTTCAAAGCAGCTTCGCTTCACGAAGGGAGCCCTGGAGGAGATGATCTCAGGCTACACCAGGGAGGCGGGCGTGCGCCAGCTTGAGAGACAGATCGGAAGGGTCTGCCGCAAGGCGGCCAGAATGGTGCTCGAGGAGCATCAGGAGAGTGTCCGCGTACATAAGGGCGACCTGGAGAAGTTCCTCGGGAACGAGCGCTTCCGTCCGGAGCGGCTGTCGGGAAAGAATGAGACGGGCATTGCCAACGGCCTTGCCTGGACGAGCACCGGCGGCGTGACGCTCCAGATCGAGGTGGCGGCTCTCCCCGGAAAAGGGGAACTGGTGCTGACCGGCCAGCTGGGCGATGTGATGAAAGAGTCTGCAAGGACGGGCATTACCTATGCGCGTTCGATCGCAGCCGACTATAAGGTGGCGCCCGAGTACTTCTCGGAGCATGACCTTCACATCCACATTCCGGAGGGGGCGGTTCCCAAGGACGGTCCGTCAGCCGGCATCACCATGGCGACGGCCATCATCTCGGCCATCACCGGCATCCCGGTGCGGTCGGATACCTGCATGACCGGCGAGGTGACGCTGCGCGGCCATGTGCTTGCGATCGGCGGCCTGAAGGAAAAACTGCTCGCGGCGAAAAAAGCCGGGGCGGCGAGAGTGCTGCTGCCGGTGGCGAACAAACCGGATGTGAGTCTTATCAGCGAGGAGATCACCGGCGGACTCGATATCATCTATGTGAAGAACATGGACCAGGTGCTGGAAAACGCCCTGGCTGTGAATGATAATAAGGACGTTTGACATGATCATCAAAAATGTGGAACTGGAGACGGTGTGCGGCGTGACCAGCCGCCTGCCGGAGAACGCCCTGCCGGAAGCTGCTTTTGCAGGCAAGTCCAATGTGGGGAAGTCTTCCCTGCTCAATGCGCTCGTCAACCGCAAGAGCCTTGCCCGCACCAGCCAGCAGCCCGGAAAGACCCAGACCATCAACTATTATCGGATCAATAATGACTGCTACCTGGTGGACCTGCCCGGATACGGGTACGCGAAGGCGTCCGTACAGGCACGCGAACAGTGGAGGAAGCTGATCGAGCGCTATCTGTACACTTCGAAGCAGTTAAAAGCCGTGTTCCTGCTGGTGGATATCCGCCACGACCCGGGCGCCAACGACCAGACCATGTACAAGTGGATCATCGGCAACGGCTACAAGCCTGTGATCATCGCCACGAAGGCGGATAAGATCAGCAAAAGCCAGGTGCAGCGCCAGGTGGCGGCTATCCGCCGTGTACTCGGAGCCGGATCCGATACGGTCATCATCCCGTTCTCAGCGCAGACCAAACAGGGGCGCGACGAGATCTGGGAAGCGATAGAAGAACTGACAGGAGAGAGAGAATGAGTAAAGAATTAGCCAAGACCTACGATCCGAAAGGAATGGAGGACAAGATCTACGAGAAATGGCTGGAGAAGAAGTACTTCCACGCCGAGGTGGACAAAAGCCGCAAGCCGTTTACCATCGTGATGCCTCCGCCCAACGTGACCGGACAGCTTCATATGGGCCATGCCCTTGACAATACCCTGCAGGATATCCTGATCAGATGGAAGAGGATGCAGGGATACAACACACTCTGGCAGCCCGGAACCGACCATGCGGCCATCGCCACCGAGGTGCGCGTGACCAACATGCTCAAGGATAAGGGCATCGACAAGCATGAGATCGGCCGCGAGGAGTTTTTGAAATACGCGTGGCAGTGGAAGGAAGAGTACGGTAACAGAATCGTGAAGCAGCTCTACAAGATGGGCGCTTCGGCCGACTGGGACCGTGAACGCTTCACCATGGACGAGGGCTGCTCCAAAGCCGTCGAGGAAGTGTTCGTACGCCTCTATGAGAAAGGCTGGATCTACAAGGGCAGCCGCATCATCAACTGGTGTCCGGTCTGCGGAACTTCGCTTTCCGACGCTGAGGTCGAACACGAGGACCAGAACGGTTTCTTCTGGAACATCCGTTACCCGATCGTGGGTGAGGAAGGCCGTTATGTGGAAGTGGCTACCACGAGGCCAGAGACGATGCTCGGCGATACCGCCGTGGCCGTCCATCCCGCCGATGAGCGCTATCAGGACCTGGTCGGCAAGATGCTTGAGCTGCCGCTGACCGGCCGTCAGATCCCGGTGATCGCGGACGAATATGTTGACCGCGAGTTCGGGACCGGCTGCGTGAAGATCACGCCGGCCCATGACCCCAATGACTTTGAGGTCGGACAGCGTCATAACCTGGCTGAGATCAATATCTTAAACGATGACGCGACACTGAATGAGAACGGCGGCAAGTACGCCGGCATGGACCGCTATGAGGCCCGTAAGGCTGTCGTGAAGGATCTTGAAGAACTTGGCCTTTTGGTAAAGGTCGTTCCCCACGTTCATGCTGTCGGTACACATGACCGCTGCCATACCACGGTTGAGCCGATGGTGAAGCCCCAGTGGTTCGTCCGCATGAAGGAGATGGCTCAGGCTGCTCTCGATGTGGTCAAGACCGAAGACCTGAACTTCGTGCCCGAGCGTTTTGAAAAGCAGTACAGCCACTGGCTGGAGAACATCCGCGACTGGTGCATCTCGCGTCAGCTGTGGTGGGGCCACCGGATCCCGGCTTACTACTGTGATGACTGCGGCGAGATCGTCGTCAAAAAGGGCGGTGCGCCGTCAGTGTGCCCGAAGTGCGGCGGTACGCACTTCACTCAGGACGAAGATTCGCTCGACACCTGGTTCTCGTCCGCTCTGTGGCCTTTCTCTACACTTGGATGGCCCGAGAAGACACCCGAACTTGATTATTTCTTCCCGACGGATGTGCTGGTGACTGGTTATGATATCATCATCTTCTGGGTCATCCGCATGGTGTTCTCATCACTGGAGCAGACCGGGAAGTCGCCGTTTAAATATGTGCTGATCCACGGCCTTGTAAGAGATTCCCAGGGCCGCAAGATGAGCAAGTCGCTCGGCAACGGCATCGATCCGCTCGAGATCATCGACCAGTACGGCGCCGACGCGCTGCGACTGACGCTGGTGACCGGCAATGCCCCGGGCAACGACATGCGTTTCTATTATGAGCGTGTGGAGGCATCCCGCAACTTTGCCAACAAGCTCTGGAACGCTTCGAGATTCATCATGATGAACCTCGACAAAGCCGACCACACGCAGATCGCTTCCCTGGATCAGCTCACCGATGCCGACCGCTGGATCCTTTCCACAGTGAATGACCTGGCAAAGGATGTGACGGACAACCTTGACAAGTTTGAACTGGGTATCGCGGTACAGAAAGTACATGACTTTATCTGGGACGAGTTCTGTGACTGGTACATCGAGATGGTGAAGCCGCGTCTGTACGCCGATTCGGACGAGACCAAATCCGCAGCTTTGTGGACGCTCAAGACAGTGCTCATCCAGGCCCTGAAGCTGCTTCATCCGTTTATGCCGTTCATCACCGAGGAGATCTTCTGCAATCTCCAGGATGAGGAAGAGTCGATCATGGTATCCGCATGGCCGGAATACAAAGAAGAGTGGCATTTCGCGGCCGAGCAGGACAGCGTGGAGCACATCAAGGAAGCCGTCCGCGGCGTGCGTACCATCCGCAATGACATGAACGTGGCACCGAGCCGCAGGCCCAAGGTGTATGTGGTCTCTTCTTCTGATAAGGTTCGTGAGATCTTCGAAAAAGGCAGACTCTTCTTCGGCGCCCTGGCAGGTTGTTCCGAAGTCGCCATCCAGGCCGATAAGGACGGCATCGGCGATGACGCCGTCTCCGCCGTGATCCATCAGGCCACCGTTTATCTGCCGATGGCAGACCTGGTCGATGTGGAAAAAGAGATCGAGCGTTTGAAGGGCGAAGCCAGGAAGCTTGAAAAAGAACTGGCCCGCTCGCACGGAATGCTCAGCAACGAGCGCTTCATCAGCAAAGCACCGGCTGCCAAGATCCAGGAGGAGAAGGATAAGCTGGCGAAGTATGAGCAGATGATGAGCCAGGTGAAAGAGAGACTGGAAGCATTGATTAAATAATGACATAAAAAAAAAGGCGGTCCTGTGTGTAGACACAGGGCCGTTTTTTCATCTCACTCGAATCAATCTTGCACAGTATTTCGCCGGCAGCGTAACTTTCAGGCAGCCCGCTTTGGCATTCCAACATACTTCGCCGCCCATATCGCGCGGGAAGATTATTTCGGCATCGACTTCCTGTCCGGCTTTTTCCGGAAGGGGAAGTTCGATGCTTTCTTTTTCAGTATCGCAGCGCCAGACGGCGATCAGGTCTTCGCAGCCTGAGGCTGAGTCTTCTCCGCCCGGGCAGTGCAGCCCAAGGCTTACCCACTCGTCTGAAAATGATGACAGGCCGAGCGGCCAGAAGGGAACGGACTGGCGGATCTGTCTGCGGATGGCTTTATAGCAGGCGATTCCTTCGCTGACCAGGTCAAATCTTGCTTTGTCGAGATTGGCCAGGTGACCGCTCTGGTGGATGCGCAGCAGGATGGCGCTGACCAGATTGAAGGCGCATTCTTCCATGTCTCCGTCGGCAAGCGGATAGGACCAGACGGCGGCCTGCTCCGGCGTCAGGGCCATCGGAGCGTTGGCGGCGATGGTCGGATAGCGTCGGTAGTCTTCGTTGTCACTGGTCGACTGGAGTGAGTAGAGGGAGAGCATGGCATAGTCCATGCGCAGTCCTCCGCTCGAGCAGTTTTCGATGACCAGGTCCGGGTAACGAGCAAAGGTGTTTGAGAGCCAGTCAAGGTAGGCGCGGTTATGGAGGAGCTGTCCCTCGCCGGCGCTCTTTGTGTGGGAAGTCGTTCCGATACCGGGCTCGATGTTGTAATCCATCTTGATGTATCCGGCGCCGTATTCGCCGACCAGCCGGTCGATCACGCTGTCGGCAAACTTTCTTACCTCGGGGTTGGAGAAGTCAAGCTGATAGCGGCTCCGGTCGGTGATGCGCCTGCCGTGGCGGGTGAAGAACCAGTCATCCGGGAGCTTTGCGGCAAGCGGACAGTTGATGCCCATTACCTCAAGCTCGAGCCACAAGCCCGGAATCATGCCTTTGCTTCGGATATAGTCGGTGACGCGGCGGAGCCCTTCCGGGAAACGCGCCGTACTTTCTTTCCATTCGCCGACTCCGTCCCACCACTCGCCGTCGGCGTACCAGCCGGCATCGATCACATAGTATTCGCATCCGGCCTGAGCGGCTTTGTCGATCATCGGGTATTCTTTTTCGGCGGTAGGATCGCCGAAAAGGCAGTTCATATAGTCATTGAAGATGACCGGGAGATCTTCGTTGTCCGCGTTGGGCCGTCGGATCACGCGGCGGTAGCGGGTAAGGGCGGCGCCGGCGGCGTCCGGAAAAGCAGGTACGGTGTCCGGGAAAGTTCCGGTAGTGACTGCTCCCACAGCAGCAGGGACGGAGGTGAATTCCTCTCCGGGCTTGAGATCCGTCCACCAGTGAGACTGAAGCTCGGTCGGTCCGGACAACTGGAGGTACAGGTATCCGTCATGATCTGAGATCTCCCAGTGCCAGGAGCCGTTGTGTTCGATCTGCCAGAAGAGCGCAGTGCCTTTTGAAGTATCTTCGAGCACACCCATGGGAAGATACTTTTTGGCCGACCAGTTTCCCGTGTTGGAGATGTCGATGTACTGGGAGGTCCTGCGATAACCTTCTGCCTGTGTTCTCTCCATTCCGAGGTCTGAGAGGGAAAACTCTTTCCAGGTCATCTCGTGGCACCAGGAATGGAAAGGAATATGCAGCTTCAGATCCTCACCGCGCCATTCAAGCCCGGTCAGGGCAAAGGAAGAGACATATTCGACGGTAAGCGTATCCGGGCCCTCGTTGATCAGCTGTGTATGGCAGCGGACGACGGGAATACCGTCAAAGAACTGCCAGTGGAGCAGGACTTTGAGCCCTGTACCGGGATCGGTAAGGGTGATCAGAAGATACCGCCCGATGTCATTTCGCGTGTCCTTAAAAGAATCAAGCAAAAGCCGGTATCCGGGAGAAGTGCAGCTGTACTTGGTGCCGTGGATCTCCCTTGGCATGTTTTCCCCGGTCACTTTGACCTGGACGGGGTAGAAGGGTTCTTCTTTCCACATAGCATCGGGCATTTTCCCGTCCCAGGGAAGAGAAGAGAACCAGAGCAGCTTGAGCTGATTTGAACTGGTCTCACCGAAAACGATGTGAAGGCCGTTTTCATCGATTGCATATATTTTCATTCCCGGTCTCCTTTCTGACAGAAGAAAGAGTCTGGATCTTCTGTGATTCTATTATATAGTGTGACGTCCGGAATAACCAGAAATAATTGTTATTATTATACAATTTCACAGGGATTTTTCTTGACATTCCTGTCAATAAGTTTGATAATGATTGCGTCGGAACCATTATTTTAAGCAAAATGCCCAAAAACCTACTTCGAAGGAGGATGCGTCTGGTATGAGATTCAACAAGAAAAGGAGGGAATATCTTGAGAATTTCCTCTTTACGATTCCGGCAGTCATTCTGGTGTGTATCGTAATGTATATTCCTTTTGTCATGAGCGGATATTATTCGCTGACTGAGTGGAATGGCATCGCGAAGGAACCGCTTTTTATCGGACTGAAGAATTTTAGTGAGATCTTCAGCGGAAAAGTCGAATTCCTGAGCTCTTTGTGGTTTACGGTGCGCTATACACTGCTTTTCGTGATCATGTCCAATGTGATCGCCCTGGCCCTGGCAGTGGCGCTGACCAAAAAGTTTCCGCTGGTCAATGTCTACCGGAGCCTGTTTTTTATCCCGTATATCATGAGCATGACGATCGTCGGCTTTATCTGGAAATTCATCTTTACCAGCGGTTTCAAGTCTTTGTTTGCGATGACGGGATGGAGCTTCTGGAACTTCAGCTGGCTGGGGGATCCGAAGCTGGCTTTCTTCTCGGTCACGCTGGTAGGTGTATGGCAGTCGCTCGGCTTTTATATCGTCCTGTACATTGCCGGCCTGCAGGCTGTCCCGAGAGAGGTGCTTGAAGCTGCGACAGTTGACGGAGCAAGCGGCTCGCAGAGCTTCTTCAAGGTGACACTTCCTCTGCTTGGCCCGTCGATGACCACCTGCATCTTTATGTCACTGACCAACGGACTGAAGGTGTTCGATATCATCCTGGCACTGACCAAGGGCGGCCCGGGTACGTCCACCTACTCCGCGACACTGCAGATCTATAACGATGCGTTTACAAAGAACATGTACGGACTCGGCTCGGCGGAGGCTATGCTGTATTTCTTTGCGGTGCTCGTGATCACACAGGTCGTCCTGCGGCTGATGAGCAAAAAGGAGGTTGATCTGTAATGGCTAAGAGAAGAAGACGCAATACGATCATCCTCATGATCATCCTTACGATCGTTGCACTGGTGTTCATCTACCCGGTGTTTCTGATGTTCCTGAACTCGTTCAAGCCGTTTGGCGAGGTCGTGTCCGATCCGATCGCGCTGCCCAAGCAGCCGACGCTGGAGAATTACACTTATGTAATAAAGAAGATCAAATATTTCAACCTGTTCATCAACAACGTGATGATCACTGTGATCGGCATTCTGGGTATCGTCGTATTTTCCTCGCTGGCGGCCTACATCCTTGACCGCAGGAGAAACACTTATACGAAGATCGTCCATACGCTGCTGATCACACCGATGCTGATTCCGTTCCAGACGATCATGATCACGCTGCTGAAAGCCATGAGCGTGATCCACCTGGATCAGAGCCGTGTCGGCCTGGGCATCCAGTACTGGGGCTTCGGCATCCCGATGGCTACGTTTATCTTCTTCAACTTTATGAAGACGATTCCCAAGGAGCTTGACGAGAGCGCCATGATCGACGGAGCATCCACGTTCCGAGGATTCCTTTCGGTCATTTTCCCGCTGCTCAAACCGGTCACATTCACGGTCATCGTCATCGACGTCATGTGGATCTGGAATGACTTCCTGCTTCCCTTGCTGATGGTCAACAGCTCCAACAAGACAAAAACGCTTGTACTTGCGTCCTACACCTTCGTGGGGCAGATGAATACAAAATGGCAGTACGCGATGACAGCCATGGTGCTGACCGTGCTCCCGTCCATCATCGTATTTATTTTCCTTCAGAAATATATTGTGGAAGGCGTCGTAGCCGGCGCCGTGAAAGGATAACCTGTACCCATGTCTCTGTGAGGATCAGAGATTTTGGATAGAAGCATCACATTTTGCAGCTGAAAAAGGAGGAATTTAGCATGAAAAGAAAACTGTTGTCGATCCTGCTTGCAGGAACAATGACCGCTGCTATGATGAGCCTTGGCGCTTTCGCCGAGGAAGTGGATTATTCCGCGGATGAAGGTGAGATCTATATGTTTGTGGCCAGCCCCGAGTATGCGGATGCGATCACGGAACTGATCGATGCCTACAGCGAGGTTGCCCCGAATGTCACGATCAACTATGAGACGACTCAGAATGACTATCCCACACTGCTCAAAGCTAAATTGAATTCCGGTGAGGTTCCGGATATCTTTTCATCGACCTCCGGAAAAGAGATCGATACTTATAAAGAATATTCCTATGACCTGACAGGCCAGCCGATGGTCGATGCCATGGATCCGGGTGTTGCGGCTGCCATGCAGTCTCCGACGGACGGCACCGGATGCTACGGCTTTGCCATCAAAGGCAACTACTTCGGTATTGTCTACAACAAGGACATTTTTGCCGAAGCCGGAATCGAATCTTTCCCGCAGACCACCGAAGAACTGATCGATGCCTGCGCGAAGATCACCGAAGCCGGATACAAGCCCTTCACGACCGGTTTTGCAGAGTGGTGGGTGTTCAAACATGTAGCACAGCACTTCGTGAATGCAGCAGCTGAAGGCGCCGGTATCTCCACCGCTGAGCTGATCTCGAAATTCGAAAAAGGTGAAGCAAAAGTCTCCGATTATCCGGAACTTTACAACAACTTCTTTGATTTCATCGACCTGGTGATCGCCAACGGCGATGACAAGCCCCTCGAGACCGATCTTGCCGGTGAAGAAGCTGCGTTCGGCAACGGCGAAGCCGCCATGGTCTGCGGCCAAGGCGCATGGATCGAGGCTGACGTTCTCGCGATCAATCCGGACCTGAATATCGGATTTGACGGATATCCCGTGACTGACAATGCCGATCAGTGCAAGGTCATCACCGGATCCGACCAGGCACTCCATGTATCCAGCGAGTCCGCGAACCTGGACGCTGTCCTTCACTTCGTGAACTGGTGGTACACCTCCGAGTACGGCCAGAGCTGGTTTAACGATGTTGCCGGCGTAGTTCCGCCCATCGTTTCCGACGCTGAGTCCACCTTCGAAGTGATCAACCAGGGTTCCGCCCATGTTGCAGAAAAAGGCGCTTATGATCTGTCGATCTGCCTGTCCACAGACGGATGGCATCAGACCTTCGGTCAGATCATGCAGGATTATATCGCCGGAACCACCGACAAAGATGCGACCTGCCAGGCAATCGAAGAGACCTGGCCGACCATCGACGGCGCAGCAGCAGAAGCAGCTACTGAATAAATGATATTTCCGGGGGTCAGACCCCTTGCAGCACTTTAAAGCGTTATAAGGGGTCAGACCCCTTTCACAAATTAACGTGCTAAAGGGGACTGGCCCTCTTTTTAACATGGAGGGATGTATGAAATATACGGAGGGTTACTGGCTGCAGCGGGAGAGCGTGAAAGCTTCTTTTGCTTCTCAGGCGTTCACCGTAAGGCCGATCGAAAACGGCATGCGGGTCACGGCGCCGGAAAGGCCGATTCTGACCAGGGCGGATGCGCTTGACCTGACGGTGCTGACGATCGATTTTGTCAGCGCCGGACACAATGACATCGCAGTGACGCTGTACCATGATATGGGCTATGAATCGGGGGAACCGAGGTTTGCGCTGAATACGAATCCGGATCCGGTGGAGGTGACGGTCGACGATGAGAAGGCTGTTATGAAAGCCGGGGACATCACGGTGACCGTGGACCGCAAAACCTGTGCGTACCGGTTTGAGGCAGACGGAGAGCTGCTCACATCTGCGGGTTTTCGCAATACCGGTTACCTGCGCGTGAATAAGAAGCCGATGTCTTTCGGGGCCGGCGACGGATACTTCCAAAGGACATGGGATCCGTACATGCTCACGGAGCTGTCGCTGAAACCGACCGAGTGCATTTACGGATTCGGCGAGCGGTTTACACCGTTTGTGAAAAATGGACAGACGGTCGAGATCTGGCAGGAGGACGGCGGCACGGCATCGACGGTCGCTTATAAGAATATTCCGTTTTACATGACGTCTGAGCATTATGGAGTGTTCGTGGATTCTTCCGATCATGTCTCGTTCGAGTGTGCGAGCGAGAAAGTGGAATATGTCAGCTTTACCGTCCCCGGTGAGCAGCTCAGGTGGCATCTGTTTTACGGCAAAAAGCCGGCGGATATCATTGAGGCTTATACGGCGCTGACCGGACGTCCGGAAAAGATCCCGGCCTGGAGCTTCGGCCTGTGGCTTTCGACATCCTTTAAACCCAGCTACGATGAGAAGACCGTAACGGAAATGATCGAAGGCATGGAAAAGCGTCACATTCCGCTTGATGTATTCCACTTCGACTGCTACTGGCTGCGTGCGCTGCACTGGTGCGATTTTACCTGGGATGAGAAGCAGTTCCCGGATGTAAAGGGGATGCTTCGCCGCTACCACGAAAGGCAGCTTAAGATCTGTACCTGGATCAATCCCTATGTCGCCCAGGACAGCGAGATGTTCGAGGAAGGGAAAAAGAACGGTTATTTCCTGATGCGCGCCGACGGACGGGGAATCAAGCAGGTCGACAACTGGCAGCCGGGGATGGCGCTCGTTGACTTTACGAATCCGGGAGCCAGAGAGTGGTTCGCGGGAAAGATCCGCTCTCTTATGGAGTGCGGCGTCGACTGCATCAAGACAGACTTCGGAGAGCGTATTCCGATCGATGTCAAGTACTATGACGGATCGGACCCGAGGGCGATGCACAACTATTACACCTTCCTGTATAACAAGACGGTCTTTGAGGAGATCGAGCGGGCCAGAGGCAAAGGCCAGGCGGTCGTATTCGCAAGATCAGCCACGACCGGATCGCAGCAGTTTCCGGTCCACTGGGGAGGCGACTGCTCGGCGACCTATGCCAGCATGGCAGAGACTTTAAGGGGCGGCCTGAGCTTCCTCTCAAGCGGTTTTGCCTATTGGAGCCATGACATCTCCGGCTTTGAGGCCACGGCGACACCAGACCTTTACAAGCGCTGGGTGCAGTTCGGATTACTCTCTTCGCACAGCCGCCTGCACGGATCGGATACCTACCGTGTACCGTGGGTCTTCGATGAAGAGTCCTGTGAGGTGCTGAGGACCTTCGTAAATCTGAAATGCCGGCTGATGCCGTATTTGTATTCCCTGACGATGGAAGCGCATGAGAAGGGGACACCGCTGATGAGACCGATGCACTTTGAATTCCCGGACGATCCGGGCTGCCGGACGCTGGATCTTCAGTATATGCTCGGAGACGCGCTGCTGGTCGCCCCGATCTTCAATGATCAGGGCATCGGGGAGTTCTACCTGCCTTCCGGATACACCTGGACGAACCTGCTCGACGGCGAGGTGCTTGAGGGCGGCCGGTGGTACCGCCGCACCTACGATTACTTCCATATGCCGCTGTTCGTAAAAGGCGGAACATTCATACCAATGGGCTCGGATGATACCCATACGGAATATGATTATTTCAAGGATCTGACTGCATTTGCGGCATCGCCCGAGGAAGGCGTGCCCATGAAGCGGATCGTCTGGAGCTGCGACGGGAGAGCCTGCGCAGGTGTTACCGCCGTTTTGGAGAACGGCGTGCTGAAAGTGATGAATGGCCCGGCGGAGTAAAGCGGTAAGTTTTATCCGTGACAGAGAACCGTCCCCTGTCACGTTTCAATGAGGAGAGTGTTATGCCTGATTCAATCGTTTCGCTGCAGCATGTGGATAAGTGGTACGGCGATAATCATGTAGTAAAGGATATGAACCTGGAGATCGCCGAAGGCGAATTCCTGACGCTGCTCGGCCCGTCCGGCTGCGGCAAAACGACGACGCTTCGTATGATCGCCGGTTTTGAGGACACGTCCGGGGGAACAATCCTGGTCCAGGGCGAGAGAGTGGAGGATAAGGAGCCGTATCAGAGAGACGTGAATACGGTGTTCCAGAATTATTCGCTCTTCCCTCATATGACGGTCTATGACAATGTGGCCTACGGACCGATGATCAAAAAGACGCCGAAAGATGAGATCCGCACCCGCGTTGGCGAAATGCTGGAGATGGTCCAGATGAACGGCTTTGAAAAGCGCAAACCCGATGAGCTCTCCGGCGGGCAGAAGCAGCGCGTCGCGATTGCAAGGGCGCTGATCAACCGTCCAAGAGTGCTGCTTCTGGATGAGCCGCTCGGAGCACTTGACCTGAAGCTGCGCAAGCAGATGCAGATCGAACTCAAGCGCCTTCAGAAAAAGCTGGGGATCACCTTCGTCTATGTTACTCATGACCAGGAAGAAGCCATGACGATGTCGGATCGGATCGCGGTCATGAAGGACGGGGTGATCGAGCAGATCGATACGCCGGCGGCTATCTATCAGCGCCCGAAGACCCGCTTCGTGGCAGATTTCATCGGAGAGTCCAACATCTTTGAAGGCACTGTGGACAGATGCTCGGACGGTCTTTGTACGATCCGTGTCCCTGGCGGTACGGTGAGTGCCTGCGGCGATGATTTCCGCATCGGTGAGAAGGTTTACGTCTCCGTACGGCCCGAGGCGCTCGATGTCAGTGACAAGGCCCAGGAAGGCTTTGACCTGAAGGCGGTCGTTACGGACAGCGTCTATATGGGAACACTGACCAGGGTACTCCTTAATACGGAGGCAGGGCAGGAGATCAAGTTTGCCCGATTCGAGCAGATGGAAGGCGTATTGGAAGGGATGCGGATGAATGTCTTCTGGAGACCGGAAAAAGCGGTCCTTATAAGGACTGCGGATGAGAGAAGGTAAGGAGGGCATTCCATGAGCAGACCTGATACGGTCGCTTCGACCGGAAAGAAAAAAAGAAGCCGGCTGCCTTTCCTGGCACAGGCCGGACCTGTGAGCGTGTGGATGATCCTGTTCGTGACCATCCCGCTACTCTTTATCATCTACGTCAGCTTTATGACGAGGGGAACCTTCGGCGGCGTGGTCTATGAGTTCACGACCGACAGCTACAAGGCCCTGATGGACCCGATCTATTTCAAGGTGATCATAAAGAGCTTCCGCGTGGCGGCGATGACGACGGGGCTGTGCCTGCTGTTCGGGTATCCGCTGGCCTATTACATTGCAAGGAAGCCTGCGCAGACAGCGTCAAAGCTGATCATGCTGCTGATGATCCCGTTCTGGACCAACGGAATGATGCGCCTGAATGCCTGGATGCTGTTCTTCCAGACCAACGGGCCCGTCAATTATGTGCTGACACACCTTGGGATCACCCAGAAGCCGGTGATGTTCCTGTACACGGACTGGCTGGTGAATATCGGTCTTTTCACCAACATGCTTCCGTTTGCGGTGCTGCCGATGTATTCGTCAATCGAGAAACTCCAGAAATCATTGCTCGAAGCTTCGTACGATCTGGGAGCCGATCCGGTTAAGACTTTCCTGAAGGTGACGCTGCCGCTGACTTTCCCGGGCATCTTCTCGGCGATCATCCTGACTTTCATTCCCGCGCTCGGCACCTACACGGTGACCGATATGCTCGGCGGAGGAAAGGTCCTCTACATCGGTAATATCATCAAAAACCAGTTCGGGGCGACCCGCAACTGGCCGCTCGGCGCAGCGCTTTCGGTGCTGCTTTTAGGCATCACGGCGCTCCTGATCTTCATCTATTCCCGGTTTGCGGGGCTGGAAGATATGGAGGTGGTGTGATGGATACAAAAGCCGGAATCAAAAGAGCCAGGAAGAAACGTTTCCTGGGCGTGCTGGCGGATATCTATGCAGTGCTGATGTACACGCTGTTCTATATTCCCGTAGCCGTCATGATCGCCTTTTCGTTCAACGACGCCAAGCGAAACTTTTCCTGGGAGGGATTTACCACCGGGTGGTATGTTAAGCTTTTTTCCTTCCGGAACACGACGCTCTGGGATGCGCTCATCTACTCGCTCGTGATCGCCGTGCTGGCGACTTTGATCAGTACGGTGGTGGGCGTGCTGGGCGGCATCGGTCTTAAGAAATTCGATTTTCGGACGAAAAAGTTCATCAACATGATGATCTACGTACCGATCATCGTTCCGGAGATCGTGCTGGCAGTCGCCATGCTGATCATCTTCATCACGGTCGGGATCAAGATGGGTATGGGGACGATCCTCATCGGTCATTGTACATTCTGCATTCCCTACGCGGTGGTGACTATCCGCGGCAGGATCTCAGGCGATAACGAGACGCTTGAAGAAGCATCCATGGACCTTGGCGCAAACCGGCTCCAGACATTTCTTCGCGTGACGATCCCCAGCATCATGCCCGGAATTATGTCGGCGGCTTTCTTAAGCTTTACGCTGTCGATCGATGACGTGGTCATGTCAAACATGCTCGCGGGCGCAAGCCAGTCGACATTGCCGGTGTTGATCCTGTCGCTGAACAGGACCGGACTTACAGGTGATGTGAACGCGCTGACGACCATTATGATCCTGATGATGGTGCTGGCGCTGCTTGCCCAGAACCTGATCAGGAGGGCGGTGCAGAAACGGCGTGCAAGACTGTGAGTGAGCCGCGCGGGATTTATATTAATATGGCTTACAGCGGAGAAGATCTTCGCTTGAGTGATAGTAGTTTTTTGTTTTTCAAAGGAGGTAACAGAAATGAAAAAAGCAATGGCTGCGGCACTGGCGGTGCTGACCGGGATCTCTGTAATGATGGCGGGATCTGTGATGACAGCTTCGGCTGCGGATGAGACCGAACTCAACATCTATATGTGGGGCGACTACATCTCGGAAGACCTGATCGCTCAGTTTGAGCAGGACAACGGATGCAAGGTCAATTTAAGCTTCATGAGCGACAACGCGGACGCTGTCAATAAGCTGACGGCCGGCGCCGGATCCGAATATGACCTGATCATGACATGCGACGCCTATATGCAGTCCCTGATCGAAGGCGATTACCTGGAGAAGCTTGATCTGTCAAAGCTTCCGACCGCGGATGCGAACCTCAACAAGAGCTACTGGACTGAGGATATCCGGGAGTACTGTGTACCGTATCTGATGAACTATATCTATGTCGTTTACAACTCCGAGACCTGCCCGCTCGAGGAGATCACCTGCTACAACGACCTGCTCGATCCCGCACTGGCCGGTCAGATCGGCTCCGTGGACGGCGCCAGGAACCTGTTCCCGATCGCGCTCGTCGCTCTGGGCTACGATCCTAACTCCACCAATGAGGATGAGATCGCTGAGGCCTATGAATGGCTGACCAAGTATAATGAGAACGTGCTTGCTTACGGCAGCACCGAGCAGAATATGGTAAGCGGTGCCATCAGCGTTATGTTCACCTATGACGGCAACGCTGCATGGGCTATGGAGCAGATGGGAGAGGACAACCCGCTCGTGATCGCTCCGTTCACCGAGGATCCGGTACAGCTTGGCATGGACCTGTATGTTATCCCCAAGGGAGCGCAGCATCAGGAACTTGCATACAAATTCCTGGATTACATCTGCCAGGCGGATGTTATGGCGGCGAACCTCGTTGAGTTCCCGTATTCGTGCCCGAACGACGCAGCTATCGAGGCGGCCAGCGACGACTACAAGAACAGCCCGGCTTTCAACTTTGATTACAAGACCAACATCTTCTTCCAGGAGGATGTCGGCGATGCGCTGCCTGTCTATGATCAGTACTATCAGATGCTTAAGGTGGGCTGATAATGTATAAATACAACCGACAGGAACTGATCGATCTTTACAATTCCGGACTGGCCCTTCGCGGCCGGATCCGGGAGAGCGTGGACAAGGTCTGGGATAAAGGCCTTGTCAATATCTGCTTTCTGGGCATCGGCGGCACCTGGGCCAGCAGCCTTCAGGCAGTGGTCCATATGAAGGAAAGAAGCCGTCTTGATGTCTTTGCCGAAAACGCTGCGGAATACCTGGCGACCGGTGACCGGCGCGTCGGCGCCGGAACATTGGTGGTGTTTTCGTCGGTTTCCGGCACGACATCGGAGATGATCAGCGCTGTGACCAAGGCGCGTGAAGCCGGCGCTTTTGTGCTTGGTTTTGTTGATGCCCCCGGCACTGCACTTGCCGATCTTTCAGACGAATGCATTTCCTGCCCGAAGAATGAACAGCTCAAATTCTTCATGACAGCGGACAGCCTGATGGACCGTGAAGGGGTATTCCCGGAATATGAGGACTTCTATGCGCAGCTTGATGCGCATCTGGCAGAGGACCTCGCCGACGTGGAGAAGGAAGCGGACAAATTTGCAAAAGAGTTTGTCCTTAACAACAAGGACAATGCGCTGACATACTTTGTCGGTGCCGGCGCCCTGTACGGCGCGACCTATTCCTACGCGATGTGCTATTGGGAAGAGATGCACTGGATGCGGACAAAATCCATCCACGCCGCAGAATTCTTCCACGGCATGCTTGAGATCATCGACGAAGATACGCCGGTGGTCGTCCTGCAGGGCGAGGATTCGCAGCGGCCGCTGACCGAGCGGGTCATTCGTTTCCTGACGAAAGTGAACCGCAATCACACAGTCATCGATTCAAAGGACTGGGCAATGCCGGGCATCGATGACAAGTACCGCGGCCATATCGCACACCTGATCGTCCACGCCGTGACCAACCGGATCGACCTTAACCTTGAGGAGATGACCGGCCACGACATGGAGATAAGGCGGTATTACCGGAAGGTAGAATATTAAGTATGGATCGGCCCCGGGCGTCCGGGGCCGAGCAAATCTCAAATTCCTACGCCCGCACAGCGAGCCTTAATTGGTGAGCGGGCGTAGGTCAGGAACAAGTCTTTATATTCTGCGCCCGTATATCAAGTCTAAATTAGCGAGCGGGCGTAGATCAGGAACAAATCTTTATATTCTGCGCCCGACAGTCAAACCCTGGTCAGTGAACGGGCGTAGGTCAGGAACAAATCTTTAGATCCTGCGCCCGACAGTCAAACCCTGGTCAGTGAACGGGCGTAGGTCAGGAACAAGTCTTTAAATCCTGCGCCCATCAGCCAAACCCTGCTCAGTAAGCGGGCGTATCTGGAAAACAAACCTCAAATCTCTACGCCCGTTCGGCAAATCTAGGACAGCCGGGCGAACGTGTCGGAAAAACAAATCTTTTTTTCTCATCAAAAAGGAGCATTCCTGTAATTCATAAACCTCGTCAATAGAGGAAAAAGAAACCTCACAGTATAATTAAGGCATCATCTGCCGGATGAAATAACCTTAATCACTGGAGGTTTCTGAAATGAATTATAAGCAGAACGCGAAGATTGAGCAAGTAAATGAGAACACGTTGGTGATCGGAGTCGACATCGGATGCGAAACGCATTACACCAGGGCTTTTGATTATCGCGGAAGAGAAATATCCAAAAGAGTTTTTAAGTTCAGCAGTAACCTGCAAGGCTTTACCTACTTTTATGGGTGGGTAATGGAGCTCTGCAGGAGGGCAGAGAAGACTGAGATACTGGTCGGCTGTGAGCCAACAGGGCATTACTGGTATACATTTGAGAAGTATCTCAGGGAACATGGAATGAAACTGGTTTTCGTGAATCCTTTCTCCGTAAAGCGGCTGAAAGAACTTGATGACAACAGTCCAAGGAAAACGGATCATAAGGATCCGAAGACAATAGCAAAGCTGATAGTGGATGGCCGGTACTGTTGTCCATACGTTCCGGAAGGAATTTATTCAGATTTGCGGGAAGTGGTCTCAAGCCGGGACCGGATCCAGAAAGAGCTGAATGCAGCGGCTAACCGGATCCAGCGATGGCTGAAGATATATTTTCCAGAGTATCTGACGGTTTACCGTAAGTTTGATGCAGAGAGCGGCCTGCAGGTGCTTGAGGAAGCGCCTTTGCCGGAGGATGTCATCAGGCTTGGAGCAGAGAAGATCAACAAGATCTGGCGTAAACACAAGATGCGTGCTGTCGGAATGAAGAGGGCAACGACCCTGGTGGAAGCAGCACACAACAGCGTGGGAATCCACGGCGGCGCTGGGGCGAGATGTGAACTGTGGCTGCTCTTGGATGATTACCGAACGAAGCAAAAACAGATGGAAAAAGTGACACAGAGCATGACCGAAGTGGTAATGCAGGTGCCACATGTGGAGAAGCTGCTCGCCATAAAAGGAGTCGGCATCGTAACAGTAGCAGGATTTCTCGCTGAGATCGGTGATATAGAGCGCTTCGATTCACCGAAACAGATCCAGAAATATGCAGGTCTGGAGCTGGTTGAGAACAGTTCCGGTAAACACAAGGGACGGACAACAATCAGTAAGCGGGGACGCAGGAAACTGCGGCGCGTGTTGTACCAGGTAGTGCTTCCGCTGATCGGGCAGAACCCGGAATTTCGGGAAGTGTATGACTACTACAGCACGCGGATCCATAACCCGTTAAAAGGCCAGCAGGCCATGATCGCAGTCAGCTGCAAGCTGATCCGGGTATTCTTCGCGATTCTGAAAAACGGATGTGATTATAGCGGAGAGAGGCTGCAAAAAGACATTCGCAGGCCGGATAAGAACGCGGCATAAGCTGTGAGAAACTGCGAGCAGGAAGCGTCCGCCAGATGGTGCTGTGAGCAGGAATGCACTTAGAAGTACAGGATACAAAGCAGAGCCGGCAAGCCGCGCTGGATTATTACCTTAGGGCATGACCCTGCCAAGGAGCATAAGCGGCACCCCGCTATGGATAGACAGTACGAAGGAATTTAGGACTCTGCCAAAGGGCAGATGATCCTGGTAGACATGAGAGGTTTGTTGCTGTAGGTGGTACGGGGGGAGCAAGGAAGGCCTTCATAAAACGAAAGACGCTTTCCTTCGTGTACTCAGAATCACCGGATATCTTCCCTCGAGGGATGGATTCCTATCCACTATCTTTGCTTTTGGTACTGATAAGGAACTATTGACGATATCAACAGATGGCTTAGATACAGGCTTTTTTGTTGATATTCAATAAAAAAGAATAGAGAGGTACTTGCTTGTACGAAAGAACTATTGAAGAATTGCTGCAATGGAGAAAGGAATTGTCTTCCATTATCCGCAAGGCTGAAAACCGCCTTCGCAAAGCACCGGAAGGCCAGGTGCGCGTTGCACAGCACAGGAATGGTTTTCAGTTTTACCTAAGAATTGACCCATCCGATCGGAACGGGAAATATATTCCGGCAAAAGAAAGAAAACTTGCCTATGCATTAATTCAAAAGAAGTATGACGACCAGATCGTAAAAACTGCAGGAAAACAAGTGAAAGTGATCGATCGGTTTCTGCGCGGATTTGATCCCGAGGCGCTCAAAGAAGTATATTCTTTATTGCCGAAAGTCAGACAGGAAAATGTAATACCTGCTATGCTTCCGGATCAGAGATTTCTGGAGGAATGGAAGACGGCTTCGTATCCGAAGAAAATAATAGATGAAAATATACCTGAACATTATACCAGCATCGGGGAGAGAGTCCGGTCAAAGTCAGAAGTGATGATTGCGGATGCGCTGAAACAGGCAGGTATCCCGTATCGCTATGAATGCCTGATGACTCTGGGAACCTGGAACATTCATCCGGATTTCACTATTCTAAGAATACGGGACAGAAAGCAGATCTACTGGGAGCATCTTGGAAAAATGGATGACCCTGATTACTGCAAAAGGGCGTTGTACAGAATTAGACGCTATGAAGAAAACGGGATATATCCCGGAATTGATCTGATTCTGACAATGGAGACGTCAGACATGCCGATCAATCTATCGGTAATCAACAGTATGATAAAGATGTACTGCATTTGAATTTTGTTATAAAAGATACGGCATGGCCTTGTTTCCGGAGCAGCATGCCGTATCTTTTTATACTTGGGAGTGATCGGGTGGTGTGATATGATGATTAGAGACTGGAAAAAGGATTCTGATCAGTGAGTAAGGTTATGAAAAAGATCGTTTGTCTTGGCGACAATTGTGTGGATTTTTATGATGAGACAGGAGAAGCTTTTTTTGGAGGCAATCCTGTCAATGTGGCCGTTTATTTGAGCCGGCTCGGGCGCAAGGCCTCCTATATCGGTGCTGTGGGAACGGACGATTTCGGCAGACAGCTGCTTGATGCCGTGTCGGAAAAGGGAGTGGATGTCAGTCACGTACAGGTGCTCGAAGGCAAAACGGCCCTGACACATGTGACTGTTCGTGACGGCGACCGGATCTTCGGAGATTATGACGAGGGCGTGATGGAAGACTTTAAGCTGAGGAAAGAAGACATGCCGTTTATTCTTTCCCATGCGGCTGCGGTGACCGGGCTTTGGGGACACTGCGGAGGAAACCTTGAACAGATCCGCCGGGCAGGTGTTCTGACTGTTTTTGACTGCGCCGACCGTCCGGAAGATGAGGCGGCAGCAGCGGCAATTCCTCACTCTGATATTATCTTTTACTCTGACAGCGCCGACGAAGAGGAGAAGGTCAGACAGCGGCTGATCCGGCTCAACCACATGCAGGGTCACGGAATTATCGTGGCCACACGGGGAGCGAAGGGCAGCCTGGCTTATGACGGAATCGATTTTTTCTCCTGCGGCATCATCGAATGCAAAGTCGAAGATACCATGGGCGCCGGGGACAGTTTTATTGCGGGTTTCCTGGACGCATATCTCAAAGGAGGCATGATTCAGGAGTGTATGAAAGCAGGGGCGGAGTGCAGTGCCGTGACACTGGGGTATTCCGGAGCCTGGTAGAATTGATAAAATATGGATGAATATTGACTTTATGGATAAATAAAGCTAGTATTATAGATAAATCAATAAGGCTTTATGTTTCCCAAAAGAGGTGTTTGCCATGACTATCCAGGAGATGCTTGAACGTAAAAAAGAGCTTGGATACAGTAATGAAACTTTATCAAAGCTCTCCGGGATCCCTGTCTCGACGGTTCAAAAGGTTCTTGGCGGCTTTACCGCGAGCCCCAGGCAGAAAACACTGGAGAACCTTTCAAAAGTCCTGTCGCCTGTTTCTATGGTAAGAGAAACCGGCTCTTCCTATCAGGCTCAGCCGGCCACGGCAACGATTGAAGATGTTTATGCGCTTCCGGACGGTGTCCGCGCGGAGTTGATCGATGGGAGACTGTATTATATGACGTCTCCTATGAGGCTTCATCAGGAGATCATAAGT
>JBGUOI010000102.1:0-39755 GCA_045118075.1 Porcincola sp.
AAACAAGTGATGAAGAAAAAACAACTGAAAGGCCATTTGCTTTCCATTGTCTGCGTTGTTGCCTGGGGAACCTCATTTCTGGTAAGCAAGAACCTGATGGAAAAGATCACACCGGTACAGCTGATGTTTCTGCGTTTTATCATCGCATGGCTGGCTGTCTGGGCAATATACCCGAAATGGTATTTCAAATGGAGGGAAGAAGGGCAGTTTATCGTTCTCGCTCTGGTTGGAAATACACTGTATTATCTGGCTGAAAATACGGCGCTGCGATTGACTCTGGCCGGTAATGTCAGCATTCTGGTATCGGCGGCTCCGATCGCTTCAGCATTGATGCTGCGTTTCTTTGAGAAAGAAGAGAGACTATCAGGCCGTCAAATCACCGGCATAGGAATCGCCTTCTTCGGAGTACTGTTTGTCGTATTCAACGGCGTGTTTGTGCTGAAACTGAATCCGCTGGGAGATATGTTGGCGCTTGCAGCAGCATTTTGCTGGGCTCTTTACGGTTTTCTTGCCAAGCGGATCATGGACAGGTTCGATACATTCTTAAGCACCCGCAAACTCATGTTTTACGGGATCTTAACATCAGCACCGCTCCTTCTTTTAGAAGGCGGCGACCTGTCAAGGATCAGGACGCTGAAATTAAATAATATCTGCGGTCTGCTCTATCTCGGTTTAATCTGCAGTGCCCTCTGTTATCTGATGTGGAACGAAGCGATTGCGGAAATCGGTGCAATGAAGGCGAATCTTTATGTTTATGCCGTTCCGGTCGTAACCATGATCGCGAGCACCATTTTCCTTGATGAAGCGATCACTTGGGGAGGTGCGATCGGTGTAGTGCTCGTAGTCGGCGGAATGCTGCTTGGCAGCGTTAACAGGAGCGTAGAAGCATAGGTAAGCTTATGGGATCATTACTGCAGTCAACACTAAATACAAGGGCGCTTCCCACCGGAAATCTGCGCTTTATCCGAAGTGATTTCCCTGGAAAACTTGGAATGCTCGATGAACAGATGGATAGAATCATCAGTACCATAATGGATGCCGGGAGTAATGTCATGTACTTTTGCGGCGCCGGGAAAGACAGGACAGGGGTGGTTTCTGCCATCATTTTAAAGAGGCTGGGATACAGTGACCGGACGATCATAGATGACTATATGGAAACGAAAGATAACCTGATGGGATTTCTCACATCATACGCAGCAAAGCACCCGGAAGTAGATATCAATATCATAATTCCGAAAGAGGAAAACATAAAAAAGGTTTTAGAGAAGGAGCATCACCATGGAAAACTCTGCGTTTACCCTAGACAATACCATCAGTAAAGGCGGAAGCAGCGAAGAAATGTCCATGTTTCAGGCGAGCATGGATGATTATGCAGGACGCCTGACCGGAAGCGGCGATGAAGATGCTATCTCCGGTGAACGGATCCACAACGGAAACGATATCCTTAACACATATACGGTCGTGTCCGACGCCGTTCACGGCGGTATGGGAAGCGTTTGGCGCGTGCATCATAAAAACTGGAACGTCGACCTGGCCATGAAGCGGCCGAAGGCGCGGTTTTTCGCGGAAGGCAGCGCGGCGCGAAAAGAGGGGTTCATCAGAGAGTGCGAGAACTGGATCGAACTCGGACTCCATCCGAATATCGTCTCCTGCTACTATGTGCGTGATATCGGCGGAATACCGACTATCTTCTCCGAATGGATGGACGGCGGCAGCCTGAAGGACAGGATCCGGGACGGATCCCTTTATGCCGGTACAGTTGAAGAGGTTCAGGAGAGGATTCTCGATATCGCCATCCAATGCGCAAGGGGATTGAAATATTCCCATGAAAAAGGGCTTATTCATCAGGATGTGAAGCCCGGAAATCTTCTGATGACGAAGGAATGGGATGCGCGTCTGGCGGACTTCGGACTTGCCAGGGCACAGTCGCAGCTGTCCGACGGCGGTGCACCGGCTTTTTCCGGATATACTCCGGAGTATTGTCCTGCGGAGCAGACAAAAGCGGCCGATCCCGAACGCTGGATGGATATCTATGCCTGGGCGCTGACGGTGCTGGAAATGTATACGGGAAAACGCTTGTGGAAGACCGGCGCGGAGGAAAAAGATCTTCGTCTGAAAGAACCGGAAGATTTCCGTGTTCTGATTTCTGCTGAAATGAAGAGTATCCTGAATAAGGCACTCGGGAGAGGGTATGAAGAGTGCGGTACACTCATTGGCGACTTGAAGAAAGCTTATGCCGCACAGACCGGGATGCCGTATGCCCGCCCGGAACCTTCTGCAGCCGGCGATACCGCCGATTCCATGAATAACCGTGCCCTGAGTTTTCTGGATCTTGGAAAAGATCAGCTTGCGGAAAAGATCTGGACCGATGCGATCCGTATGGACAACAGCAGTTTCCGCTGTCACTATAATCTCGCAGTTTTTTTGTGGCAGGCTAACCGGATCGACAGCGAAGAACTGAGGGAGCGTATCCTGGCACAGAAGGAGGATTCTGAGCTGTTTAGTGAGGCTGAGAAGAACACCAGGTTTGCAGTCCTGGAAACGATCAATGACATCCGCCGACGCATATACGAAACCGGAATTGATGAACCTCTTCCGAAAGAGCCGTACTATGAAATGAAGCGGAATCATAAAGGGGAGAATCCGCCCGGATATGATTTGAATGATTACGAATGCCGGCTTGATGGCGGGGACAAGATCATGGATGACAGCGTAAGTAAGCAGCGCCGTCTCGGCTTTGACGCGGAAGGACGCAGATACTGGCTGGACGATGCACTGTCAGGACGCACATGGTTTCGCACATTCCTGCCGGATGAATATAAAGAAGAGAGGAACACTCTTACTGCGAAGCGGTTCGTGAATCCGGAAGGGAGCATCATCGTCGATGAATCACACTATGGCCTGTATTTCTTCAATGCGAAAAACGGCCGTTCACTGCTCACTTACCATCTGAAGATCGACAGCGAGGGAGATGAGATCTTCGAACATGTGAAAAGGTTCTCAGAAAACGGCTTTGTCTGCGCGGGAGAAACCTGGCGGGAAGGCTGGTGGATGAAACTGCCGCCGGCTGATCCGGCGGTGCCGTTTTCTCTTTCCCGCATCGCAAGTTTTTCTCAGCGCCAATCCGCCATGCGCCGGCTGATCAAGATCTTGCCGGAAGCGCAAGAAGCTTATCAAAACGGTGAGATCGAGCGCTGCTTTGAAGCGCTTAGACCGTCGTGTGATGATGGAACGCTGCTTTTGCATGACGAAGCACTGGCTCTTTGGGAGAAGCTGTTTAAGTGGTATGAACCGGAGAAGCTGATCACCGTTATTCCGGGAGAGCCTGTCAAGGAGGACGACGGCAGATGGATCCCTGGGGGCGGGGACCCACAAGAACCTGAAGGCCCGTTCACCAAAGGAACGGCAGGAGATGAATATACGTCGCTGACCAGCACGTACACTTATTACACAAAAGAAAACTACAATAACTCGATGGATGTTGACCTGTACTATACAGTGACTGCGCAGGACGCCGTTTCCGGCCGCCCGTTCTATACGCTGTCGTTCCATGAAAGCGAAACAGATGACCATATCTTTTCCTATGACGAATGGTTCAAGGTCAGGGGTCAGTATATCTGGATGAAAAAGCCGGAAGAAAAGACCCCCTGGTACAGGGATCTGGCTGATCCGGAAATGCAGCAGAAGATGGATATGGCAATCGCTCTGCCCGGCGGATATACACTGAAGAATACGGTAAGCGGGGTCGATATCGGCGGGTTCCTCTTTGATGATGTTTATGAGGGACTGGACCTTCTGTCTGATCAGGCGCTAATCCGATGCCGGAAACATTCCTACCGGCTGATCTACCAGTACGGGAAATGTCGGGAAACAACGACGGGCCTTTGGAAGGAATATGTCTGTGAACACCCGGTCCTGCCCGGATCTGCGGCGGCAAGCAAGGTGAAAGTGATTCGCAATGAAGATATCCGTCAGGGAGATACCCTGGATGAGGATATAACCAGGAAATGAGACAGAACCCCGGTGATGTTCCTGAAAGGAGCTGCCGGTTGAAAACCGAAAGCACTGCAGAGACTGGAAAAGCCCTTTTGGGGGAAGAGTACTGCAGAAAAAATAAACTTGGTTTTATATATCCGGATGCCGACAGGTGATCAGACGGATATGGGAGGCTTAATATTGTTAAAATTCGATACCAGAGACAAAAAACCTAATTTATTCGGCTTGCTGGCGCTTGCCGTTTTATTTGCAGCTGTTATAGGTCTGCTCATTCATTTATACGGGGACAAGTCCGGGCTGAATGTCTGTCTGCTGATCGCTGCTTTTTGTCTTATATCGATCATTTACCTTCTGATAACGCTGCGCGAACAGATCAGGTATAACCCATATTCCTACAATACGATCTACTACGTGGGGTTTGCCGTATTCGCTCTGTTTGTCATGACCGCTCATATTGTACTGGCATTCCTGATGGCAAGGCATCCGGAGAGTTATGGCTCGGAAAAGATCGCCCGTTACCTTTTGAATTCAGCCCGTGACTTTATGAGATATACGTCACCGCTTATACTGGTGTTTTCCGTATCTCTTTTCGTATCGAATGTTTCGCTGATACGCCATGAGGGGAAGCGGCTCGTCAATGTGCTTGGAATCATCCTTGCAATTCTTCTGGTGGCCGGAGAAGCTGTCGGCTTTTGGTTCGGGAACAATACCCCGAGCCTTATGCATAATCTGGCATCAACTCTGTTCGCTGCCTTCTACCTGTATTTTGAGTGCATGCTGATCGGCGTTGCGGCGGCGTTTGTCATTGTGACCCGGTATGAGCCGGAGCCGGACAAAGACTATATGATCATACTCGGCTGTGGTATTCGAAAAGACGGGACTCCGTCACCGCTGCTCAAAGGCAGAGTCGACAGAGCGCTTGAGTTTAGCCGGAAACAGAAGGAGCAGACCGGGAAAGATCTGACCTTTGTGACTTCAGGAGGAAAAGGGCCGGATGAAGTGATCTCCGAAAGTGCTTCCATGAAGCGGTATCTCATGGAAAAAGGCATATCCAAAGATCACATCATAGAGGAGAATGCTTCCGCAAGCACCTTTGAGAACATGAAGTTTTCAAAGAAAAAGATCATGGAGACCGGGGCGCCCGGAAAAATCGCTTTTTCCACAACGAACTACCATGTGTTCCGCAGCGGCTTGTACGCGAGACGCGTAAAGATGCGCGCAGTAGGAATCGGAGCACCGACAAAGTGGTACTTCTGGCCTAATGCTTCTGTCCGGGAATTTGTCGGACTGCTGACGGAACACCGGGGAAAACAGTTCCTGATCATTTTTTTCATCATTGCGTTTTACACAGCACTTACTTTACAGTCCTTCTGAGTTGAATGTCTCCGGTTCTTCCGCCGGCGCCATATTTTTTGCAATGATGTCTTTGTTATACATGATCAGTCCGGCATCATCATCTTCGCACATATTTGTCAATGTCAGAGTAGTTCCGTCACCCAGGTCCCAGTTCAGGCAATAGCAGGAGGCATCCTGCTTCTTTTCTTCATCCAGCCCTGCTCCGAAGAACATGCTCATGATCTCTTCCAGCTGGCCGGTATCCGTACTGGCGGGCTGGCCGTACAATTCTGTATATATTCCAGCCAGTTCTTCCCCGCTCAGGTGATATTCATCCTCATCAAATTCTCTCGTGATCATGATCAGTGCATCGTCCTTCATCAGAAGTGCAGGAACACATCTGAGGCCGCGGTACTTCCGGTCATCTGCCGTAAGATAAGCCATACCGGAGTCATCTCCGCTGCTCAGCATACTCCAATAGTTATAACCCGCGGCTTCCACCGCCTGATCCGGGTCCATTTCCCATTCCAGACCCTCCGGAATCTCAGGGACAGAAGCATAGACCGCCGCTTCATCGCAGTAAGCGATTTCGAGTGTTTCCTGAGTTTCAGCCAGTGATATAAAGGTGCCATCCTCCAGCTCCCAGGCGGCATACTGTTTAGCTTCTACATCACCAGACTCTCCGTAGAGACTCTTCTTTACAGCGGAAGCCCGGTCAACGGATGCATTGTCATCAGAAGGTCCGTATACAGAACATAATCCCCCGTACAGCTGATCGAAACTTACGCTGCCGGCGGGGAAGTCATAAACTGCCTCCAATAAGCAATCTCCGACGAAGGTATATACTAAAACGACATTCTCAGCGCCGGCTGCTGTTATATCCTGATAAACCAGTGAATGGGACAAGCCGGTTCCGATACGTTCTTCCGAGTAATCCCGGTCACCTTCAATACTTTTGACCCACTCTTCATCGTATCCCCATGAAACACCATCTCTGAAATAAAATTCTTTTGCGTAATTCTCGGTTTCCGACTCGTCAGCCGCACATATTAACGTCCACGAGAATACACATGTCAAAGCACACAGCACGAATCGATTCATTTTCATACGGCTTCCTCCATTCTGTGAGATTAATCCGATCATTTGATTTTATAGTAAATCTTCCTGCGAATAACGTCAATTATCATAATGTTTTTGACAGGAGACTATGGACGGGGTGAAAGATGTGATATGATAAAAATGATATAACAGAACAGAAAAAAGGACGGATGAAAAGGAGGGCCAAACGATATGAAAAGAGCAAACCTGTCAATAATGGCTTTACTGATCGGTCTGAGTGTATCCGCTCAGCCTGCTTTCGCCGGGGAAAACCGGCCTTCGTCCATGTATGATGTCAAAGCTTTTAATGTCCTTCCTTTTTCGGATGGGATCGCATGGATCCAGTATGGAAGCCGCGATGATCCGGTCACGTCGGCCGTGAATACAGACGGAGACATTCTCTTCACGCTGGATGATATGGACAGGATCTGTTATTTATCCCCGTTTTCAGACGGGTTTGCCTATTATGTCGCCGCTGATGATGACGGCTCCTATGAGGTGATTCTTGACGCCGAAGGAAACTGCACATGGCAGCCAAACCGGGAAGATAACGAACATGTGGTTGCTGCAGGAGAAGGTGTATTTGTCGTCGAACGGCATATCACCGGGTTTTATGAAGATCAATATGAGATCGGGACCGTGGATGCATACGGAAATACGCTGCAGGAATATGCTCATGAAATCGGAAGCGGGGTCTGTGACTGGCCGTATTACCTGGACAGCCGCTGTGTACCGGCAGATACATACAGTTTTGCCATGGGAAGCAGCCGCATACGTGTATCGTGTTATTTAGGCGACGGCCTGTTTTATCTGAGCTGTCATGATGCCAGCTCAGAGGATGCTTTGTATAATCCGGGAACAGGAACTTTTTATCAGACAGACGGCCTGTACGGTGAGATCGAGCATACTTCGAACGGCCGCTTCCGGCTTCGGGACACCAGTTTTACAGTCGGAGAGGGGAAAGGCGGATCGGTCGCTTCTTTGTATGATACAAGCATGAACCTTCTGAAAGAAGATTATTACTATTATTACGAGAGGACCGGGCAGAGCATCTACGGCCTGGAATGGCCTGAACACGATTATGACTCCAGCTGTACTTCCTATTGCGACGGATGGTTTTATAAAGCCCACGCCTATTGGGATGATAACAATCAGATCGTTCTTCATATGGACGGTTTTTCTGACCGGGATATGCAGGGAGGTCCGTTCTATGATGACCGTGCGGTGATGTGGATCGAAGGTGCTGACGGAAACAAATATGTGACGGTGATCGACAGGGAAGGCGGCTTCCAATTTGAGCCGATCTGCATAAAAGACGGTTTCTTCACGATATGGAACGGGTATTTCCTGGCGAAGGACGCAGATGATAAATGGAATATCTATGATATCAACGGAAATAAGCTGCGCTGCATCACGGATGATATGATGCCGTACAATCCTTATGGTGTGTTGGAATACACGGATATGGACGAAGGCTTCCTTACGATCACCTATGACCAGAAAAAGTATAAAATGCTGTATTCAGTCGAAAATGCGGTGAATGGAGAAGTGCGTATTCCCTGACTGCCGAAGTGCACTATAGGAGACCGACTATGGATATCAAAAACATCAAAAGCCTTGACTTCGGGTCTTTGTCATCTGAACAGGCAGCTGAACTGGGACTCAATTCCGTTTTTCTGGAAGAAGACGGCACGTATAACTGGATCTACTGTATGAAGCTGTTAAAAAACCTTTCCATGCTGAAATTCGTGACGAAGGTTATTGCGTTTTGTTATGCGCTTATGGTCATCATTATCCTCGTGCTGACAAGAGGGTCAGGCAGCATTCTCTGGCTGCTCGGAATATTAGGACTTTGTTTTGCCGGTGTGATACTGATCATTTTGTTCTCATTCTGGCTCATGGATAAGATCTTCAAAGGCAGCTATATGCTCATCTATGAGATGAATGATGAGGGCATCATATTTTCGCAGACGACAGACCAGGCGCAGATCACACGTGCGATAGCGGCAACTTCGGCGGCCGTTAATGCCGCGGGAGGCAATGTCGGTGGAGTGATCGCGGGAACCGGGCTGGCAATGAGGCCGAATTCTTTTCCTGCAGCGTTTTCCAAGGTGAGATCCGTCAAAGGAATACGACGTGAGAATCTGATCTGGGTGAATTCTTTCCTGCAGTATCTGCAGGTCTACGTCCCGGACGGAGCCTATGATTTTGTCTGGGAATACATCACCACGCGGTGTGTGAATGCCAGAATCACTTCAAAGTAATCGTTATAAAGTTTCGGGAAAAGAGGAAATTATGAGTAAAAAGATCATCGCAGTCAACGCAGGACCGAGAAAAGGATGGAATACGGATACAATGATCACGGAGGCATCCAAAGGAGCTGAGTCTGCCTGGTCTTCCAGAACCTGACCTATAACCTGGAGACGCCGTGCTGCAATGAACATCCCGTTCCGGTGCTGCTTATCATGACGAGCAATGTCCCCGGTACCATGTACCTAAGCAAGCTGCAGACTTACCGGCAGACGCTTGAACGCTTTGTGGGACCGGCTCAGATTCTGGTCAGCGGGGACACCCTGCAGCTGGAAGATTACGCTAAGACGGACTGGCAGTGGACGATGTTCAATCCGGAGGCTAAAAAGACGCGTCACGATACCGTATTTCCGGAAGAGATGAAGAAAGCCTTTGAGATGGGAAAGAAAATGGCAGAATAAAGTTTAAAACTCGTTTTTGCCCGGAGGCAGCTGATATGATTTTAAGACCTGCACGGAAGCATGAAGCAGAGATTTGCTATCAATGCATTGAAGATGCGAGAGCTTACCACGCATCCCTGGGGTTTGAACAATGGCACCCGGATTATCCCACCAGGCAAACTATCCTGGATGATATAGCCGATCATACCGGTTATGCGTTTGAGGATGATACCGGTGTTATCGGGTATTGCTGCATAATCATCGGTGATGAACCGGCATATCATGAGATAGACGGCGCGTGGAAAACGAACAGGCCGTACGCCGTGCTGCACAGATTGTCGTTAAGCCGCAAAGCAAGGGGCAGCGGATTGTCAGGAGAAGCTTTCCGGCTGATAAAGGAGTTCTGCCTGCAGAACGATGTTGATGCGATCAGAGCAGATACGCAGGATGAGAACAAAGTAATGCAGCATATCCTTGACCGGGAAGAGTTTGAATACTGCGGCCTGGTTTGGTTCGGCGGGGGCCGGAAGCTGGCATATGAATGGGATTTCCGGCGTCATTTTCTGGTGCCCGATTTTGGACCGCCGGGGAGCATTTCTTTTCTTTTCGCTGCCCTTATTGAGGGCGGTGCGCCTGATGTTTCCCTTTCCGCGAAGTGTGCATTGCGGCAGGAAGCATGTCAGCGGCATTTCCCGAAGATAAAGCCCGATCTTCAGCGGGAGATCAGATCCCTGGTCTCCTATGCCGTGGGGTGTATGTTCGGCCGCTATTCGCTGGATGAGCCGGGGCTGATTTACACGGGCGGTAAATTGGATGAGTCCCGATACATGATATTCAAACCCGTTGAAGACGGCATCATTCCGATCTGTGAGGATGGGGAAAGTGAGGATGATATCGTAAGCCTCCTCGAAACTTTTTTGACGGCGGCATACGGAATGAACTATCTGGAAGACAACCTGCGCTTTATTGCCAGAACTCTCGGCAAAGAGGGACCACCGCGCGAAGCCGTCCGCAGCTACTTTCTCAACGATTTTTATGCGGATCACCTTAAGACTTACTGGTACCGTCCGATCTACCGGCTCATTGACAGCGGAGGGGAAAAGGCAGACAGAAAATGGACATTACGCATTTTTACATAGAAAAAGGTAAGGGAAAGCCCCTGATCCTTCTTCACGGGAACGGTGAGGACTGCAGCTATTTCAAAAAGCAGATCGATGCATTCTCGAAACATTATCATGTATATGCAATAGATACCAGGGGTCACGGCAAAACGCCAAGGGGTGATAAGCCGTTCACCATACGTCAGTTTGCCGACGACCTGCTGTTTTTTATGGATGATCACAGGATCGGAAAGGCGTATCTGCTCGGATTTTCGGACGGTGGGAATATTGCCTTGGTTTTTGCGCTTCGGTATCCGGACCGGGTCGACCGCCTTATCCTGAACGGAGCAAATCTGGATCCGGCCGGCGTTAAAAGGACCACTCAGCTGCCTATTGAGATAGGGTATCGGATCGCCAAAAGATTCGCCGGGAAAAGTGATTCAGCCAGGCTGAATGCGGAGATGCTCGGACTGATGGTCAACGATCCGAATATCGATCCCGGGGAGCTGAAAGCCATCCGCTCAAAGACGCTGGTCATAGCCGGAACAAAAGATATGATCCGCGAATCACACACCCGCCTGATTGCAGAGTCTATTCCGGACAGCCGGCTCGTTTTCATAAAGGGCGGCCATTTTATTGCAGACAAAAATCCCGAAGAGTATAACCGCGCGGTTTTAAATTTTCTGAGGCTGACATGAATCTGAAAAAATACGATGAAAAGCACGTCCGGGTAAAGGACATATACGGAGAGACCTTCACAGGCCTGATGACTTACTGTGTTTATGATTTCCTGATGCACGAGTACGGGGGAAAAGAAGACGGCATAATGATCGAGGATGTCCTTCTCTACAGGTCCCAGATCGCTTCTGTTGAGGAAATTGAAGTACACGGGACGGTCGAGCTGCATACGGAGCGGCTGGTGCTGCGCAGGTACTGCCCGGAAGATGCCGGGCCGCTTTATCGGCGCATGGGGACTGAGCCTGAGATGTACCGGTATTCGGGATGGAATCCTTATGCGACTTTAGAGATGGCACAGGAGACTGTAAAGCGGTTTATTGACAGCTATACCGACGACCATTTCTATTCGTGGGTACTGGATGTCGATGATGTCGTGATCGGAACGATCGGAGCTTACGACTATAAAGATGGCCGGATCGAGGTCGGATTCAGTATCGTGCCGGCCTGGCAGGGCCGCGGTTATGCGACTGATGCATTGAAGAAAGTTCTGGAATATCTGACGCAGAACGAAGGCATTCCCTGTGTGACTGCCTGGTGCGCCGCGGAGAATACCGGTTCAAAGAGGGTCCTCGAAAAAGCGGGTATGCGGCTGGTTGGTATTGAACAGGACGGTTTAGTTGCAGATGGCAGAGTGTATGATAAAATGAATTTTGAGTACAGGGAGGAAAAATGCCTTTTAGAATCATCAGAAATGACATCACAAAAGTAAGAGCGGATGCCATTGTGAATACCGCCAATCCGGAGCCGACCTTTGCGGGCGGCACCGATGCGGCCATCTATAAGGCTGCCGGCGAAAAAGAGCTGCTTGCCGAGCGGGAGAAGATCGGCCGGATCGAACCGGGCGAGGCAGTGGTTACCAGTGCCTTTGCCCTTCCGGCCAGATACATCATCCATACTTCCGGCCCGGTGTGGATCGACGGCAGACATGGTGAGTACGATATCCTCCGTTCCTGCTACCGAAAGTCCCTGATTCTGGCGGATCAGCTTGGCTGTGAGAGCATTGCCTTTCCGCTGATCGCGACCGGAGTCTACGGGTTTCCGAAAGACAAGGCGCTGGAGATCGCGCTGTCCGTCATCAGGGAGCATCTGGACAATTCCGACCTTGATGTCACCCTGGTCGTGTTCAGCCGCAGCTCATACCAGCTGGCAGAGGGCCTTACTGACCAGGTCATCGAATACATTGACGAGAACTATGTCTTCAGGAAACTGGAGGAGGAATACGCTGAACCGACCTGCGCCCCGCGAAGGCAGTCCGCTCCTGAAATGAGACGCCGGCGCCGGCTGTTGGAGAACAGGCCGGTATATGGAGGCGCCCCGTTCGATTCTGTGTTTGCGGATGCCGCTATGGTATCGGAATCAAAAACAGAATCGCTTGAGGATGCAGTCAAACATCTGGGAGAGAGTTTCCGGGCAAGGCTTCTTCGGATGATCGACGAGAGAGGAATGACCGATCCGGAGGTCTATAAACGTGCCAACGTTGACCGGAAGCTTTTTTCAAAGATCCGCTGCAGCGAAAACTACATCCCGAAAAAGAAGACGATCATCGCGCTGGCCATCGCTCTGAAGCTTAACCTGGATGATACGAAGGACCTGCTCTCAAGTGCGGGATTTTCGCTCACCAACAGCAGCAAGTCGGATGTGATCGTAAGCTTCTGCATAGAAAACGGTATTTACGATATTTTTGAGGTCAACGCGCTGCTCTTTAAATTCGACCAGCCTATTCTGGGCTGATCAGTGTCGCTTTGCAGGCGACCTGCTCAGCTTTCGCATGGCCTATACTTGCATCATCAGGGAACAAAATCCCGAAAAATGATGACAGGGAGGGCTTGTAAAATGAAGAAGAATTTGACGGAACTTGTTATGATCCTGGACAGGAGCGGCTCGATGGGCGGGCTGGAGAGCGACACCATAGGCGGTTACAACAGCATGCTGAAGAAACAGCTCGAGACCGAGGGGGAAGTGCTTGTCTCGACCGTACTTTTCGATAACACGAGTGAAGTGCTTTACGACCGTATTCCTCTGGAAAAAATGCCGCAGATGACCGGGAAAGAGTACTATGTGCGCGGCTGCACGGCGCTGCTGGATGCGATCGGGGGCGCGATCCGTCACATCGGCAATGTCCATAAGTACGCAAGAGAGGAGGACCGGCCGGAGAAGACGATCTTTGTGATCACCACTGACGGCCTGGAGAATGCCAGCCGCCGCTATTCCTACGAAGAGGTGAAGCGTATGGTAGAGCGGCAGAAAGAAGAATACGGATGGGAGTTCCTTTTTCTCGGAGCAAACATCGACGCCATTGAGACGGCCGGACACTTCGGCATAACCGCCGACCGGGCTGTCACCTACAACAGCGACCGCATCGGTACAGCCCTGAACTATGAAGTGCTGGGTGATGCCGTGAGGGAGATGCGTGCCTGCGCAGCGCCGATCGGTGCCGGCTGGAAGAAGCGCATTGAAGATGACTTCCGCAATCGCGGCGGAAAGAAAAAAACTGAAAAAAGTTAACTGATAATCAAGTGTAAAGCAAAAGGAGGTTTCAAAGATGAAGAAGATCATGATGGCAGCATTACTTATCGGATGCTTAATGTCAACAACGGTTTTTGCCGGAGAGAAGCTGATGGGAGGATGGGAAGTTACTGAGGATACAACTATTGATGCTGATGCCCAGGCGGTATTTGATGCTGCTATGAAAGGCCTTGTCGGTGTTGGATATGAGGCCGTCGATCTTCTGGCTACGCAGGTGGTTGCAGGGACAAATTACTGTTTCCTGTGCCGTTCGACCGTGATCGTGCCGGATCCCATACCGGGATATGCACTCGTCTATATTTACCAGGATCTTCAGGGAAATGCACAGATTCTGGGAATTAAGGGCATTAATTTCGGAGAAGGCATCCTTGAGGATTTTGATGAGACGGAAGCGATTGAGGAAGCAACCGAATGAAAGTTATTTTCTGCGATGTGGACGGAGTTCTCAATAACGAAAGTACCAGTGAACTCACTCCGAACGGTTATCGGGGGGTTTCGGACAAGCTGATCCGAAATCTCCGGAAGATCGTTGACGAGACAGGCGCAAAGATCGTTTTGAGCAGTGACTGGCGGCTTCTTAAGGATACTCCGGTAAACGGGAAGGACTACGACTATCTCGTTGAAAGCCTTGATAAAGTGAGCGGTCTTACTCTTTTTGATCATACGGCTGACATCAGCTGGAGTCAGAGGGGCGCTGAGGTCAGGAAATACCTGAAAGACCATCCGTCAATCACAGACTTTGCAGTGCTCGATGATATTCTTTTCCTTGGCTTTACAGACGAAGATCTTATAGAACATATCGTCCTTACGGATGCTGAAGAAGGCTTATCGGATGAGGATGTTTTACGGGCAGTGAAGATTTTGCAGGGAGATAAATAGATAGATAAATAATACGGAGCCGCCGTATTTCGATACGGCAGCTCCGCTTTTTTATGCTTGAATAACAATTTTGGTTTTTGATGCTGGACTTACTTCAGCTCGTTGCAGACACTTTAGAGTCCACATGCATTCCCATACCTGCGGTATGTGCAGATACCTCGGAAGCAAGATAAAGAACGGCGTTGGCGACTTCTTCAGGTTTCGCATAGCGCTTGTCCATAGCATAGGTGCCGGCCAGCATGGCCATAGCTTCTTCGTGAGTCATGGAATCGCCGAAGAAGTCTTTCTCGATACGGAGCATCATGGGCGTATCCACCGGACCCGGGCAGACATAGTTTACCGGGATACCGCACGGACCAAGCTCCATGGCGATGCACTTTGTAAGACCTGCAACGGCATACTTGGAGGAAACATAAGCGCTGTTTCCTGCCGTGGGCTCATAGGCTGCAGCAGAAGCGATCACGACGACGGAGCCTGATTTTTTCTCGATCAGGGTCGGGACAGAATATTTAAGCAGGAGCATGACTGAGAAAACGTTCAGCATATAGGTCTGCTCAAACAATTCCAGTGTCATATCCTGGACGGGATGAGCTTTGCCTTCATATCCGGCGTTGGGAACGACGATATCGATCGTCCCGAAGCACTCTTTTGCCTTTTCAACGTAGTTTTTAATATCTTCTTCCTTCGTCATATCAGCGACAAAACCGGCCGGACATAAAAAGATAGCACAACCAGGAAAAACATTGTAGAATGTATTTAACTTATAAGACAGCGGGTTCCGGAAAGCGAGGTACCATATGAAGTCCGTAATTTTCACCCCGGTCGTTACGATTCTGACGAATGAGGGCAAGATTGACCTTGAAGGAAACCACAAGGTGATGGAACATCTGATCGCCGGCGGAGTGGACGGTATCGTTCCGCTCGGATCGACAGGTGAGTTTACCTGGTTTTCGAAGGAAGAGAAGATAAAATTCCTGGATGACTATATCAGGGCTGTGGACGGAAGAGTCGATATCATTGCCGGAACGGGCGACCTGCAGTATGAAAATGTGGTGGAGGTGTCAAACCATGTGCTTGCGCAGGGAATCCGCGGCGTGATGATCATGTCGGAGTTTTATTTCAACATGAGTCAGGATAACCTGTACACATACTATGCCTACATGGCGGAGCACATCAACGGGAAGATCTACATTTACAACTTCCCGGCCAGGTCCGGCAGCTCGATCTCCGGCGAGACGCTGGCGAAGCTGGCAGTGGAGTATCCCAACATCGCGGGCATTAAAGATTCGGTGACGGATTTTGAACATACAAAGGAACTTCTGGACAAGGTCCTGCCTGTGAGACCTGATTTTGAAGTATTCTCGGGTTTTGATGATCATTTCCTCCTGAATAAGGAGAACGGCGGTGTGGGCGGTATCTGCGCACTTTCGAATTTTGCACCGGAGCTGTGGTCCTATGTGGTCAAGACGATCAATGAGGCTGATCCGGACACTGCCAAAAGAGAATTTGACAGGATCGTGAGCATGATGCCGATTTACGGAATGGAGAGCAATTCCCACCGGCTCATCAAGGGGCTTCTCAAATATCGCGGTCTCGATATCAATACATTCAGCCATTTCCCGTTCAATACGCTCAAACCGGATTCGCTTGAGAAGGCGATAGAGCTTTACGAGAAAGTGCGCATTTAAAAGGATTTGAGAATGAGTAAAGAATCACAGCTGCTAAGCGAGATCAGGGAATACAAGCAGAAGGAGGGACGCATGGCCTTCTGGTGGCTGGGACAGCTGGGCTATGTCATTCGGATGGCAGGCCTTACCATTTATGCCGATCCGTTTTTATCGGAGCTTGATGACCGGCTGTTTGCGCCGCCTCTTCGTGCGGATGAGATCGACAACGCAGATATCGTTCTCGGTTCCCATGATCATCTGGACCATATCGATGACGATACATGGAAAGCGATCGCAAAAGCCTCTCCGCAGGCTGTGTTTGTACTGCCGAAGGTATTGACAGAACGTGTCAGCGCAAGAACCGGAATTCCCGCGGAGCGTATGATCGGGCTCGATGACGGGGCCTGTGCAAATGTCAAAGGGGTGACCATCAGGGCCATAGCTGCAGCCCATGAACTTCTAGACCCCGATCCGGTGACCGGCGAATATCCCTGCCTTGGCTATGTGGTCGAAGGCGGCGGCCGCATGTTCTATCATGCCGGTGATACCTGCCTGTATGAAGGAATGATCACGAAACTGAAAAAACTGGCTCCTATGGATGTGATGTTCGTGCCGATCAACGGAAGAGACGCTAAACGGTTCAGTGACGGCTGCATCGGGAACATGACCTTCCAGGAGGCGGTCGACCTGTGCGGGCAGCTCTCACCGGGGCTGGCCGTGCCGGGGCATTATGACATGTTCAGCAACAACCTTGGTTCCCCGTTGGAATTCAAGGCTTACCTGAAGGTGAAATATCCCAAAGTGGAATGCTGGATCGGAGAGCGCGGGAGCGCGGTGGAAGTATGAACCTTGAGAAAAAGGAGACCTGGAGAGGCGGCAACATGCTTTATCCGGTCCCGGCGGTGATGATCAGCTGTCAGCGTCCGGGGGAGAAACCGAATATCATTACGGCGGCCTGGGCCGGAACGGTCTGTTCCGATCCGCCCATGGTGTCTGTCAGTATCCGTCCGGAACGGTATTCCTATGCGATCATAAAGGAGACGGGTCAGTTTGTCATCAACCTGACCACGCAGGAACTGGTCAGGGCAGCGGATTACTGCGGCGTGCGATCAGGTGCATCGGTCGATAAGTTTGGTGAGATGCATCTTAGTGCGGTCCCTGCAAAAACACTGGACTGTCCGATCATCGGTGAGAGCCCGGTCAATCTGGAGTGCCGTGTCACGAAGATCCTGGAACTTGGGTCTCATCATATGTTCCTGGCGAAGGTGGAAGCGGTGGATGTGCTCCGGGAACTGCTGGATGAAAAGGGAAAACTGGATCTTGGCAAAGCAAAGCTTACAGCCTATTCTCACGGCGTTTATCACGCACTGGGAAGAGAACTGGGGACATTTGGCTTCAGTGTCCGGAAAAAACACAGAGAGAAAAAGAAAAAATGAGTGATTTAAAGTTCGTTTTCGTCCATGGCCTGTCGGGCTGGGGAAGCTATGATGAGAAATATAAGCGCCTGCCTTACTGGGGAATGCGCGGCGGCGATCTGATGGAACGCCTGCGCGGGGAGGGTTTTTCTTGTTATGCTGCCTCGGTGGACCCGAGCGGAAGCGCTTGGGACAGAGCCTGTGAATTGTATGCGCAGATCGCCGGTACACGAACGGATTACGGGGCAGCACACGCTGCCCTTTTTGGGCATGAACAGTTTGGAAAGGACTTTTCAGATAAGCCGCTGGTGCCCGGTTTTGATGAGTCAGCAAAGCTGGTTCTGGTGGGCCATTCTTTCGGAGGAGCGACCATTCGCCTGTTTGCTCACCTGATGAGTGAGGGGAGTATTGAGGAGAAAAACGCCTCTCCCGAAACAGAACTTTCCCGGTTTTTTGTCGGCGGGCACGGGGATGCCATCCATGCGTTGGTGACGATCGCAGCGCCTCATAACGGAACGACTGCTTATGATATGCTGGAGGATTCTTCCTTTGATCCGGAAAAAGTGAAAGTTCCCTGGTGGAGCAATGCGGCGGCCAGGATGATGTCGAGAAGAGTGAAAGCGGCAGCGGACGGACGGGATGAGACTGACTATGCTGCCTTTGACATGCACATCGATAACGCCGATGCTTTAAACCGGCGTCTTAAAGTACCGCCTTTTACTTACTGTTTTTCTTTTCCCTGCCGCTTTACGAAGAGCGACGGAACAGGAAACCAGGTGCCGAAAAAGAAGATGGAAGAACTCTTTGTGAAGCGCTCTTATCAAATGGGAGCTTATGCCGGAACGACCCGCGGAGGTATCATCACAGACGATTCATGGAAAGAAAATGACGGCCTGGTCAATACGGTGTCGGCGATGTCTCCCTCTCATGCGCCTGCAAAGGAGTTTGACAAGAAGAATATAGAGCCGGGAATCTGGCAGGTAATGCCGACCGTTGACGGCGATCACATGGCGCTGCAGGGAGGTCTTGTCCACCGGCATGAAGTTTATTCATTTTACAGGAAACTGCTGGCGATGATCAGCAGACTGAAACAAGAATCTTCTGAAAAAGGGGGAAATGTATGAGCACAGTTGTGCTGATGGGAGTGAAAATACTGCTGGCTGTATTCTGGCTTTTGATAGTCCCGCTTATGATCGGAGAAGACCTGGCCGCAGGGTATGCCATTCTCTTTGCCGTGACGGAGCTTCTGGCCGTTCCGATGATCTTTGCGGGGGCGCCGCTGCATCTGCTGGCAATTGCCTATACAGTGGTTATTGCCGGATTGTTCGTTATCCTGCGTGTGGTCCCGGATAAGGGGGTCAGCGTGCGCGCCAGGATCAGGGAATGCCCGCAGAAGGCGCTGGAATGGCTGAAAGACGGTTCATGGGTCCTGTGGATCGCACTGTTCGTGATCGCTTACCAGATGGTGGTGATGAGTCAGATGATCCATATCGACGCAGACGACAGTTTCTATGTCGGACAGGCGGTCACGGATCTGGCAAAAAACAGTGTCTACCGGTATGAACCTTACACGGGTAATCTGTATCCGTATCTTCCCGGCCGCTATACGCTTTCTCCGTTCCCGGCATTTTTGTCAATGACCGCTCTGCTTTGCGGAAAGATTCATCCGGCTATCCTGGCACACATGATCATGCCTCCGATGTTCCTGGCGGCGGTCTATGTGGTCATGAACCGGTTCGGGAAACGGTTCTTCCCGGATTCGGCAAAAGACAGGGCGTGGTTTTTGCTGATCTGTGCAGCGCTGTTTCAGTTCAGCGCCTGGACGATCTACAATGCCGGAAATTTCGCGATGGTCCGTATCTGGCAGGGAAAAGGGTTCCTGGCAGGTGCATTCCTGCCGCTTCTGCTGGATCGGTCCATGACACTTCTGTTCAATGACGGGAAGAAGTCAGGGTTTGCCGCTCTGGCGGTTACCGTGACGGCCTGCTGCCTGCTTTCTTCCATGGGAATCGCACTGGCGCCGCTCTGCGTGGGATCGGTCATGCTGGCGGCACTGATCAGCCGGAAAAATCTTTTGAGGATCCTCGGCGTCGGCCTTTGCTGTCTGCCGTGTGCCTTCCTGGCTGCATTATATGTACTGCTCTGGTAAGGAGGAACCCAAATGAGTCTGATCATGAAATCATTCGATGCACTTAAAGAGTGTGTCCGGATATGGAATAAATACTGGGGCGCCGGTTGGGCACTTATTCCGTTCCTGCTTGGAGCGGCCTTCCTGCTCGTTTTCAGGAGAAAAGATAAAGAAGTCAAAAACCTGCTGCTGACGGCAGTTTCGGGTGTGTTTGTGTTTTTCTTCCCGTTGGCGGCAAAGCTGATGTGGAAGTTCATCGGAATGGATGTTTACTGGCGCGTTTTGTGGATCGTTCCGGTCATTCCGCTGACAGCCTGCGCAGCTGTGCATGCGATGCGCGGAGTCGGGACACGAAACCTGCGTTTTATCATCATTATCATTACGGTGATCGTCCTTACCGGAAAGGATTTCAGAAGCGCTTATGTGCGTGTTAACAATTCCCGGCAGGTACCGGATACGGTGGCAGCGGCTGTTGACCTGATCAATGAAGACCGGGCGGGCAAAGACGTGATGGTGGCAGGAGACGATTTTCTCGCTTCCTATATCCGTGTTTACGACCCGGATATCCGCATGCCTTACGGGCGCGCCATGCGCTATGTCATCTCCATACCGGGCATCGGGATCTACCAGGGTCTGCAGAAGGCTCCGGACTGTAATTACGCGCGCCTGGCCAAATATGCTTCCAGGGAGGACTGCGATTACCTGCTTGTTTGCAAGATCACTCCGGAAGGAGAGGATTGGCTTAAGAAGATCAACTATGAGAAGATCGGAGAAGCCGGGAATTATGCAGTAATGAAGAGGATAAACGGGTAAAGAACGGGGGGCGGCAGGCCCCCGCGTTTTTTGAGAATCAGGAGGAAGAAAACCAATGAAAAGAAAGAGCATAGCGATTTTTCTGGCGGCGTCCATGCTGGTGCCTTCTCTTTCGGGGACTTTTGTGGCCGAGGCTGTTCCGGAAGAGACCGAGCTTTTTCAGGCAGCAGAATACGTTACGGAAGAGACGGAATTTGAGGCCGAAGAAACGGAAACTGCAGCGGATCTTCCGCAGGTCGGAGACGTGGTCTGCGGCTTTGAGACAAAAGAGATCCGCGACTTTGACATTGCAGGAGCCAAAGTGGTGTTGTTTGAACATCAGAAGACCGGGATGAAACTTTTGTACGTCGCCAATGATGACGTCGACCGGACATTCAACCTGGCGTTTATGACGGAGGCAATCGACAAGACCGGCCTTCCGCATGTGTTTGAACACAGTACACTTGACGGGAGTAAAAAGTATCCATCCAGGTCATTGTTCTTCAACCTGAGTTACCAGACTTATAACTCCTTCATGAATGCGATCACCAACCCGCGGTATACGACATACCCGATCTCGAGCCTTTCGGAAGAACAGCTGCTTCGTTATGCCGATTATTATACGGACAGCTGCCTGCATCCGATGATCATGGAGGATGAGGACATTTACCGCGAAGAAGCGTGGAGGTACCGGATGGAGGATGCCGACTCGCCCCTGACGATCGAGGGTACGGTGTACTCGGAGATGCTCGGAGCCGCAACGGTTATCCAGGCAGGTCTTTTCAATGCCCTTTCAGATACTTTCCCGGGATCGACCATCGGAAATATGAGCGGCGGCGATCCTGACTATATTCCTGATATGACATGGGAATCACTGAAGGACTACCATGACCGCTATTATCACCCATCCAACTGCCTTGGCCTTCTCTACGGGCAGTTTGACGATTATACGGCTTTCCTTGACCTGCTGGATAAGGCTTTTGAACCGTATGAGTATACGGAAACCGACCACAGTGATGAAAACTATGTGCCCGCGGAAGGTCATACCAGTGCGGATCATGTTTTCCCGGTGGAATCAAGCTCGTCCGCAGAGCACCAGAGCGCTGTTTTCTATTCGAAGCTGCCCGGTGAACTGACTTATGAGGAAGAACTCCGGATGCAGACACTGTGCAGCCTGATAAATGATAATGCTTCTTCCCTGATGCAGAAACTCAGACAGGCCATTCCTTACGGGGATTTCACCTCTACTCTCGAAGAAGAGGGGCCGGAACGGGCGGTCATGTTCTATGCGCTGAATGTAGATGCGGCAGATAAAGACCTGTTCTGCTCCATTGTGGATGAAACATTGAGAGAATATGCCGAAAACGGTATCTCAAAAGATCAGGTGGACGCAGCAATGTCTGAGCTGAAGATCACCAACCAGCTTTTGAGAGAAAGTACGAACCTGGGTGTTTCTCTGGCATCCGGTTTCTCAAATGGTTATTCCGTTACAGGTAAGCCGTTTGCCTACCTGGATCAGATCGAAGCACTCTATCAGATCGAAGACTGGTATGAGGAAGGTGTTTACACAGACCTGATAGGCAAGTATCTGGTTGATAATGAGCGCACTGTCATTTCGGTCACTTATCCGGAACCCGGTCTGAAAGAGGAGAAGGAAGCGCAGCTGGCCAAACATCTGGAAGAGGTCAAAGCCTCGATGTCTGAAGAAGAGATCGATCAGATCATCGCTGCCTCCAATGAACCGGACCCGGCAGACGATTCGTCTGAGTATGTGAAGGCGCTTCAGGCAGTCACCGTGGAATCGCTTCCGGAAGAGTATAAAGAATATGAGATCCGAGACGAGACGACTCAGGAAAATGTCCGTTTCCTCGAGGTGCCGGCCGGTGTGGACGGTGTCGGCGATGTGGAGATCCTGCTTGATGCAGGCGGAATCGAAACGGAAGACCTTCACTGGCTTAAACTGCTGGCAGACCTCTCAGGCGAGATCGATACGACAAAGCATACGAAGGAAGAGCTTGCTTCCCTGATCTCCAGGTATTTCTACGGACTGGGCACGGATATAGTCTCCATTGGCGACCTGGATGAGTTTGACTTATATCTGCAGGCCAGCTGGATCGCACTGGACGAAAACCTTGAGACAGCCTACGAACTGATCGATGAAATGCTGTATTCCATGGATTTTTCCAGGACGGACCAAATCGCGAACCAGATCGAATCGATGAACGCAAATACTAAGATGGGGGTTAACAATGCCCCGTACAATATCCAGATCGCACGAGCTCTTGGAACAGATAATAAGCGCGTCCGCTGCTCCGCTTATTTGAGAGATCTCGAATATTATGATTTCCTGAACGGGGTCCTTAAACAGATCGAAGAAGATCCTGCCTCTGTAACGGCGCGTCTTGAGAAGGTGGCCGGGCAGATGCACAACCGCTTCGGATCGGTCGCCGTCTTTGCCGGAAACGAGGAGAGCATGGCGCTGAACCGCGATTGTGTACAGAAGTTCCTCGATGGGCTTGACTGTACCGAGATCGTGAAACAGGAACACGAATTTGATCCGTTCCCGGCATCGGAAGCGATCATCGTCGACAACGGTGCTTCGTTCAATATGGAGGCGATCAGTACTCAGGAACTGGGCGTGGACGGAGAGGACGCCTCGTACAGAGTGCTTTCAGCTTATGTCACGGATGCCTTCCTGTATCCGGATCTGCGCGACCGTTACGGCGTGTACGGCGTACTTCACGGTGTGATGCGCGAAGGCATGTACACGATCAGTTACCGCGACCCGAATGTGAAGGAGACCTTCGATGTGTATGCACAGCTGGCCGATGAGATCGAGGCGGACGAGCCCACCCAGGAAGAATTGGACGGATATATCCTTTCGACTTACTCGATCCTGGCCGCGCCGATCGGGGAACTCTCAGGCGCGATCGCCGCAGCATCCAATCACCTGGATGGAAAGGAACAGGACCTGACCCTGAAGTATATGAAGCAGGTGAAATCCGTCACACCGGAGCGCGCAGCGGAGTATGCCGAAATGTGCCGGAAGATGGCCAAGGAAGGTGCGGTATCCACTGCCGGACCCGCATCCTCGATCAATAAAGAGGCAGAGCGGTATGAACAGATCATCAATCCGTTCGGTACGCAGGACAAATCCCAGGCCAGCTTTGAGGATGTGCCTGAAGATCATCCTCTGTGCGAAGCCGTTCGCTTCGCGTATGAGAACAATCTCATGCAGCCGCTGACGGAGGAGAACTTCGGCGTAGACGAGAAAGCGAATAAGAAAGACCTTCTGCTTGCTTTCTATGTCCTGGCAGGCGGTACCCCGGATGTGGAAGAGATGACCGCATTCATGTCGCAGAACGGGATCATCGAAGCAGATGAAGACCTCACGGCAGGGATCGTGCCCGATGATGTATGGCAGCTTCTTTCAATGGCGGCGGGGACACCCGCGGAACCTCTGACGCAGACCGCTTCACCGGACAGCGTGACCAGAGGGGAGCTTTGCGAAATGCTGAAAGTGTTCATGGAAAGTCTTTCATAAGAAGATGTGATAGGCCTGCGTCAGGGTGTAATGCCCGGGCACAGGCCTTTGGCCTGCCCCGGGCCAGCCTCCAAAAAAGAAAGGAGCAGCGCATATGTCTTGTTGGAGAAGAACGACAGTCTTAAGAATCCCGGCAATCAGACTGGGTTTCATCAACCGTCAGGAATGGAATGAATTTCTGGGAAAACATGAGGAAGATTTCAATTGGGAGCCCGGTTTTTTCGCACCGGCTCTGTGCGATTGCTATGATTGGGATGATAATGATGAGCCTGAGCGGGTACCTGGACCGTTTCTTGATTATTATCTTGACGAGATCATTCCGCTTTTGCCTGAGGAAAACTCTTATCATGAGAACGACTGCGTCAGGGAACTGACGCAGGTGGAGAAAGAAAAATACCTGCCCTTGTTCCGGGAGCTGTTCCCGGATTTTACAATGGAGAAAATGAAGGATGTGCATTATTGCCAATACGAATGGTATGACGGGACGGAAGCACCATATAATTACTGAACCTGCTGCCCGGGGAGAGGAAATCCGTCTTGTTTCTTTTAATTATCCTGCATTCATGATATAAATAGTGTAAATATCGTTTGCTGAAGAGGATGAACAGAATGAAAAAACGAATTACATCTTTATTCCTGGTGTTGGTGCTTGCTGTCGGAAATCCTTCTGTAACAGTTTGGGCTGCCGAAAATGAAGAGTTAAATATAACGGCTGAGCAGGAGGAGACCCTGATCAGTGAAGATGTTTCCGATTCGCTGCAGGTTGAACTGCCCATTGACGATTATACGGAAGAACTGTCAACCGAAGCTGATATTGCAGAGGAAGCAGAGATATTTGAAGAATACCCGGACGGACTGATCGAGATCGAGGAAGATGAGGAGGATCTTGATTTTTCTGATGAAGAAGCTTTTGATTTTACAGATGAGGAAGCGGCGGTGATCGATGCTTCTTCCGATGATATGGGCGATGAAGACAGCATCGAACTTTCCGATGCCTCAGATGCGGATGAGTCAAGTGACCTGATCGTTTTTGAAGACGGTGAAGTCAATGAGGTATCCGATACAAATTCCATGGCGGTCGTGCCGGAAGATCAGGAGGAAGAGTCCTCTGAGGAAAAGACTTCGGAGTTTGAGGATTCTCCTGCGAACCTGCCTGAGGGCATGGTTTTGACGGAACGGCAGGAAATGAAGACTGTCATTCCCGGAGGAGGGGACGATAGCGATGAATTGTTTGAAGCCTATATGGAGAGGGCCGTTTTTGGCCTTGTGCCGTCATCACCCAAAAAGCTTCGCAGTTCCGCAAGACTGACCGGAACGGAAGCGGTCATCTACAGCCGGCTTCTGCCGCAGATTCAAGCGGTGGCAGCAGGAGAACGTACCTCTACTGTGTTTACCATAGAAGCAGAGGATATGGGATTTGAAAAGCTCTCATGGACGGCTGAGGAGCTTGGCGTTAGCAGCCTGATTGAAACAGTTGACGGGAAGACCGTTATCAGCGCCGATGCGAAAAGTGCACTGGCGGAGCATACATATTATGATTTCAATCTGGTTCTGAGGGCGCTTCTTTCAACCTGCCCATATGAGCTGTACTGGTTTGACAAGACGGCCGGTACTTCGTACGGCGGACTGATGATACGAGTGACAACTGACCAGGACCTGAATGAACTGGTTATCTGTTACAGCGGAGAAGCATCTTTTAGTTTTGCGGTAAGTGCGGGCTACCGTGCGGGACAAGAGGCATATGAAGTGGATCCGGATGCAGTACAGACTGCACAGTCAGCTGCGGCAAATGCTGATCAGATCATCAGCAATAATGCAGGCCTGCCGGACGATGAGAAACTTCGGGCTTATAAAAACGCCATCTGCGGCCTGGTTGACTACAATCACCCGGCGGCCGGCGGAGGAACCAGCTATGGGGATCCCTGGCAGCTGGTATGGGTGTTTGACGGCGATGATTCCACAACGGTAGTATGTGAGGGGTACTCAAAAGCCTTCCAGTATCTGTTTGACAAGTCCACGTTTAATAACTCGATCGAGTGTTATACGGTGACAGGCGGTATGGACGGAGGGACCGGCGCAGGCGCTCATATGTGGAATATAGTGCGGATGGAAGACCAGCGCAATTACATGGCCGATGTCACAAACTCGGATGCCGGAACAGTCGGTTCAAGCGGTAATCTTTTCCTGGCAAGTACGAACCTGGGAAATGTTGCGTCAGGATACACATTCCCGTGCGGCTCAAAGAATATAGTTTATACCTATGACGACAAAACGATAAATTACTTTGGAACGGATATCCTGACATTGTCTTCAACGCCGTATGAGGCCCATCAACATACACTGGTTCCGGTGGCTGCCGTGCCGGCGACCTGTACGAGTGACGGAAATACAGCTTACTGGTACTGCAGCGGGTGCGCCAGGTACTATTCCGATTCGGAAGGCACCCACTCGATCACACAGGCAGAGACGGTGGCGGCGAAAACGGGACACAGTTTTACCCATGTGAATGGTGTTGACGCAACCTGTACGAGCGGTGGGAATTTTGAGTACTGGTACTGCGATAAGTGCCAAAACTATTACGCCGATGCGAACGGATCTGCACAGATCACGTTTGAGGAAACGAAGATCGCTGCATTAGGGCATTCCTTTGACCACACGGAGGCAAAAGCAGCGACCTGCACGAGCAGCGGGAATATTGAATACTGGCACTGCGATAGGTGCGAAAACTATTACACCGATGCGAACGGATCCGCACAGATCACGCTTGAGGAAACGAAGACGGCTGTATTAGGGCATTCCTTTGATCACGTGAATGAAGTTTCGAAAACATGCACAGCTGATGGTCATATTGAGTACTGGTATTGCGCAAAGTGCGGGAATTACTATACTGATGCTGAAGGAACCGTGCAGACCACTTTGGATGCAACCGTCATTCCCAAAGGCCATACACCGGGCGAAACTGTAACTGAGGCCGGCCAGGCCGCAACCTGTGAGAGCGCCGGCAGCCATGTTGAGGTCGTATGCTGTGCTGATTGTGGAGAAGAGATCAGCAGAAAAACTGTCACTGACCCGCGCCTGCCGCATACTCTGTCGAAACATTTCGAACGTCGCGAGACAAGTCTGGATGAAAATGGAAATATAGAATACTGGCAATGTGAGGTATGTGGAGGCTTCTTCACCGATGCGGCAGGGACCAAACAGATCGCGCGTGAGCAGACCGTCATCCCGAGACTGATCAACATCAGTGATGCGGTAGTTACGGGTATCGCTGATAAGACTTATACAGGGTCAGCCATCACCCAGACTCCTTCGGTAGCTGTGGGAGCGAGCGGCAGCACCCTGGTAAAGGGAACGGACTATGACATTTCGTATAAGGACAACACGAATGTCGGTACCGCGACGGCTGAAATCACCGGTAAAGGCCGGTATGCGGGAACAAAGACAGTTACTTTCAAAATCAGTCCCAAGACGATCACTCCGTCGGTTGCTCTTTCTGCCTCCTCCTTTACATGGTCCGGCTCCGCACCGAACCCGGCCGTGACTGTAAAAGACGGGAACAAGGTCCTGAAGGCTGGCACGGATTATACTGCTCCGGTTCTGACAGGCAATGTCAATGCGGGAACATATACCGTTAAGGTTAATCTGAAGGGTAATTATGCGGGCAGCGGATCCGCTTCGTATACGATCAATGCGAAAGCCGTCACCCCGACGGTTACGCTGTCAAAAGCTTCTTATACCTGGAATAATGCGGTGCAGACACCTGCAGTGACCGTAAAATCCGGCAGCACAGTCCTGCAGCAGAATACCGACTACACGGTCACGCTTCCTTCCGGACGCAAAGCAGCAGGGACTTATACGATCAAGGTCACACTGAAAGGAAACTACTCCGGAAGCGGATCGGCCAGTTACAAGATCACGCCTAAAAAGATCACCCCGGTCGTGACATTGGCGGCAACCGCGTACACATATGACGGCAAGGTGAAAAAACCGGCGGTTACCGTAAAGGACGGCAAGACCAAGCTGGCAGCGGGTAATTATAAAGTGACGTATGCCTCCGGCCGCAAGAATGTCGGCGTTTACAAGGTGACAGTCACCATGAAGGGCAACTACAGCGGAAGCAAGGCAGTGTCATTCAAAATAAACCCGAAAAAGACGGTTGTTCGAAGTGTGATATCGCCCGCGAAAGGCGCACTGAAGGTCACATGGGTGCAGCAGGCAGTCCAGACGACCGGCTATCAGATCCAGTACAGCTTAAACAAGAACTTCGGCAGCGGGACAAAGACGATCACCGTGAAGGGACCGAAGGTTATCACCCGAAACATCACCGGCTTGAGAGGAGGAAAGATCTACTATGTGAGAGTCCGCACCTTCCGGACGATCAGCGGAAAGCACTACTTCTCAGCATGGAGTCCCGCGAAATACAGGGCAGTAAGAAACAGATAAGTTACTTGATTTAACAGGAAAAACAGGGCATACAGTCCGGCGCAGGTATAGCCGGGGTGATGCCCTGTTTTTTATGCTGCCGGCGCAGTTTCTGCATAAGAGGTGAATACGTTTGACAAGAATAAGGTAATATGTTACCTTATAGAAAGTAATATATTACCTATTGGAGAAAAGAACGATGTTGATAGAAGAAGTCATACAAAATGACAATATTGATTTTTCAGGCATACCGTCGAATTATTATCTGCTGGGCCTTTTGAGCGCATTTGAAAACCGCTTTCAGGCAATGGCGGACAATACCATGAAGGAGATCAGCTGGAAGCAGTTCTTCGCGATCATCTGCATTAACATGTGCAAAGAAGCTCCGACTCTGAAAGAATTGTCGGAAATCCTCGGAAGTTCTCACCAGAATGTAAAACAGATTCTGCTGAAGCTCGAAAAGAAGGGATTCATACGCTTCCGGGCAGATGAAAAAGACAAAAGAAAACAGAGGGTCGAACTGACGCAGCACTGCAGGGAGTTTTGTACGAAGAATGATGAGATGAGCCGGGACATTATGGAAAAAATGTTTGACGGGATCTCGAAGAAGGATATAGAAGCGACAATAAGGACTATCATCAGTATTGAAAAAAACCTCAGGGACCGGGAGCCGAAGCAGGAGGATGTAAACAAATGAGCGGAATCATTTTATATAAATCAAAATACGGAGCGACAAAGCAATATGCAGACTGGATCGCCGAAAGAACCGGCTTTTCCTGCATCAAGACGGATGACGCAGACATAAAGGATGTCATGAAGTACGATGTGATCATTCTGGGCGGAGGGATCTATGCTTCCGGAATTGCCGGCCTGTCGTTTCTGAAAAAACATATAAACAGGCTGAAAGATAAGAAAATCCTTGTTTTCTGCTGCGGAGCCTCTCCCTATGAACAGAACGCATTTGAAGCCATCGTAAAACACAATTTTACGGGTGAACTCGCCGGCCTTCCGTGCTTTTACTGCCGGGGAACTTTTGATATGAGTGAGATGTCATTCAAAGACAGGACCCTGTGCAAAATGCTGAGGAAGGTTGTCTCCGGGAAGAACCCGAATGAATATGAGGCCTGGGAAAAAGGTTTGATGGAGGTTGGAGAAAACGAAAGAGGAGATTGGATCGATAAAGCATATATAGAGCCGATCATAGAAGCTGTTTGAGGCAGCACAAAAGCACACCGGCGGAGGATGAAATCTCCGCCGGTTTTCTATTTGCCCAAAATAAGCTCCGGTAGTTATAATAAACATGACATAAAGATGACATGTTTGGTGATGTATGATTATAACGGAGCGTGACAAGATGAAGATAGACAGGCTGATCAGCATACTTTCCGTGCTGCTTCAGGAAGAAAAGACAACAGCGCCTGAACTGGCGAAGCGGTTTGAGGTATCCAGGAGGACCATTAACCGCGACATTGAGGATCTTAGCAGAGCAGGCATACCCATCTGCACCATACAGGGAACAGGCGGAGGCATCAGTATTATGGATGGTTTCCGGATGGACCGGACAGTCCTGACATCGAAGGATATTCAGGTGATTCTGGCGGGACTCAGAAGTCTTGACAGCGTGAGCGGCAGTCATTATTACAGTCAGTTGATGGAGAAGATCAGCGCCGGTTCTTCAAAGTTCGTCATCGGAAGGGATTCGATCCTGATCGATCTGTCATCCTGGTACCGTGAAACGCTGGTACCGAAGATAGAAATGATTCAGGATTCGATTGAAGAGAGGCATCTGATCCGGTTTCGGTATTATGCTCCGGCCGGTGAAAGCGAGAGAACGGTAGAGCCGTATTTTCTGGTGTTTCGCTGGTCGAGCTGGTATTTATGGGCATGGTGCAGGGACAGGAAAGATTTCAGGCTTTTCAAGCTAAACCGTATGGATGGTGTCTGGAAAACAGGTAAAAGCTTCCAAAGCAGAGAAGCTTCCGTGCCGGATCTTTCAAACGAGAAGATTTTTCCCGGCGGAATAAAAGTAAAAGCGTTGTTTGAGCCGGACCAGAAATGGAGGTTGGCGGAAGAGTTTGGGCTGTCATGTTTTACGGAGCATGAAGACGGCCGTCTGTTCTTTACGGCAGAGTACACGGATATGGAGAATCTGGTCAACTGGCTTATGACATTCGGTGATAAGGCTGAAGTGCTTGAGCCGGTGGAAGCCAGAAGGAAGATTGCGCAGATGGCAGAGAGAATGACGATGATTTATAAGGAGAATACAATATGATGAGATTAGATGGCTTTGGTCTGCTTATTGAGGATATGGGAAAAATGGTCCGGTTTTACAGAGACGTACTTGGCTTTGAAATCAGGGAAGCTGACGACACGTCGAATGTCTATCTGGTGAAGGACGGAACGCTTTTCCTGCTGTATGGCAGAAAAGATTTTGAGAAGATGACAAACCGCCGGTATGAGTATGTCAGGGGACTGAACGGGCATTTTGAGATCGCTCTCTATGTCGATACATTTGATGAGGTCGATGCTGCATTTAAACAGGCCGTAGAGAACGGCGCAGTGCCGGTATTAGAGCCGGAGCTGGAACCGTGGGGACAGAGGACGTGTTACATCGCAGATCCTGAAGGAAATCTGATCGAGATCGGTTCATGGAACAAGCCATATGAAGAGAAAGACCTGTAAACATAAATGAAGTTCGGAGGAATATGATCATGGCATTTGACTATAAAAAAGAATACAAAGAATTTTATTTGCCGAAGAATAAACCTGCGATCGTTAATGTCCCGAAAATGAACTATATTGCTGTTCGCGGCAGCGGTGATCCGAATGAGAAAAACGGTGATTACCAAAAGGCGATCGGCCTGTTGTACGCAGTCGCTTTTACGATTAAGATGAGTAGAAAGGGCGATCATAAGATAGAAGGCTATTTCGATTATGTGGTGCCGCCGCTGGAAGGCTTCTGGCAGCAGGACGGGGTAAATGGTGTTGACTATGCACATAAGGAAGCTTTTCATTGGATCAGTGTGATCCGTCTCCCGGATTTTGTAACCGTGGAAGATTTTCACTGGGCAGTTAAAACAGCGGAAAAAAAGAAAAAGCAGGATTTTTCTAAAGTAGAGTTTCTGACGGTCGAAGAGGGACTTTGCGTTCAATGTATGCATATCGGTCCCTATGATGATGAGCCGGCAACCGTGCAGATGATGCATGAGTTTGCAAAGCAGGAAGGATATATACCGGATATTACTGACAAACGCCTGCATCATGAAATCTATCTGAGTGATGCAAGGAAAGTCGCCCCGGAAAAGCTAAGGACAGTGATTCGGCATCCGATAAAGCTGACCAACAGGTAGGAGGAAATAGTATGGCATCGACAAAAGAGTATCGGGACTATATTTTAGAGCAGCTGTCGCAGCTGGACGAGATCAGCTGCCGGGCAATGATGGGCGAATATATTTTATATTATCGCGGAAAGGTGTTTGGCGGAATATATGATGACCGGTTTCTGGTAAAGCCTGTGCCGGCAGCGGTGGAAATGATGCCGGAAGCTCCGATGGAGCTTCCGTATGAAGGTGCGAAAGAGATGATTCTGGTGGAGGATGTTGATGACCGTCGATTTCTCTGCGAGTTGATCGGGAAAATGTGGGAAGAGCTGCCTATGAAGAAACAAAGGGTTCAAAAGTAGAAGAGGATAAAAAGAATAAAAGAGGACATAAGAAGGAGGCATTTGCAACTATATGTAGTTGCAAATGCCTCCTTCTTATGTTATTCTCATTGCAGGAGGTGTTGAATGGGTCAGAAGGAAAAACTTATCAGGAAACTAAAATCCAAACCGCGTGATTTTACATTTGAAGAGGCTGAGACATTGTTAGGGTATCTTGCCTATAAAAAAACAAATAAAGGGAAAACCAGCGGATCACGAGTTATGTTTATAAGCGATACCAATGGCTGCATTTTGCTTCATAAACCTCACCCTCGAAAGGAACTGTTAGAATATCAGGTAAAGCAGCTGCTGGACAAACTGGAGCAGGAGGGTCTCATATGAATAATACAATGGAGTACAAAGGATATATCGGAAGCGTTGAATTCTCTGCAGAAGACAATATCCTTTTTGGTAAAGTTCAGGGCATTCGCTCCCTTATCTCATATGAAGGGAAAACAGTTTACGAACTGATAAACGATTTTCATGGAGCAGTTGATGAGTACTTAAATCAGTGCGCGTTTGAAGGGAGAAAACCTGAACAGGCTTTTAAGGGAAGCTTTAATGTCCGGTTCAAAAATCCTGAACTTCACAAACGGGCTGCAGTTTATGCATATAATCATAATGTGTCTCTTAATAGTGTTGTAGAGGAATCTGTTGTAGAGTATCTTGCTCAAAAACAGGAGTAAATCAAGGACGAAAAGCATAAACCCCATTACATTTTATCGTTTTTCGTGTATAATCATTTCTGCTGTCTGCTTTCACAGGCAGTAATACTTCATTAGGCAGGCTTGATGGTACTATGAAAAATGAGAGAAGCAGTTTTACCGGTAAAATTGGTTACGTGTTGGCGGCAGCAGGCGCTTCTGTAGGACTTGGGAATATCTGGAGATTCCCTTATCTGGCTGCGAAATATGGCGGCGGAGTGTTTTTGCTGATCTACATTCTTCTGGCTTTAACTTTCGGCTTCACCATGATCATTGCGGAGACGGCAATCGGGCGGAAGACAAAGAAAAGCCCGGTGGGAGCTTTCCGCAAATACGGAAGCGGATTACTGGAGAAGGGCGGCGGCTGGATCAATGCGATCATCCCCATTCTTATCTGTCCGTATTATTCAGCCATCGGAGGATGGGTGACGAAATATCTGGCCGAGTATCTGAAGGGAAATCAGGCTGTGCTTGCGCAGGATGATTACTTTACCGATTTTATTACCGGAAGTGCGGCTCCGGAACTGTGGTTTCTCATTTTTGTCGCAGCGATCCTGGTGATCATTTTTCTGGGAGTTGAGAACGGCATCGAGCGTGTGACGAAGATCATGATGCCGATCCTTCTGGTGCTTGCCCTGGTGATTGCGGGTTATTCCGTCAGCATGCCGGGAGCTTTGGCAGGAGTCAGGTATTTCCTGGTTCCGGATTTTTCCAGGTTTACCTGGATGACAGTGGTTGCGGCGATGGGGCAGATGTTTTATTCGCTGTCGATCGCCATGGGCATCCTTATTACATTCGGTTCATATATGAAGGACGATGTGGCGATCGAAAGCGCTGCTGGGCAGGTGGAAGTCTTTGATACGGGCATTGCCCTGCTGGCGGGATTGATGATCATTCCGGCGGTATTTGCATTTTCGAACGGGGATCCGGGAGCCTTGAACAAAGGTCCGTCCCTTATGTTCATCACGGTTCCGAAGGTTCTTGAAAGCACCGGCTTTTCACGACTGGGCGGCATCCTGTTTTTTGTCCTTGTATTGTTTGCGGCACTGACCAGTGCCATTGCCCTGACAGAGAGCGCGGTGTCCACTTTTGAGGACGAACTGGGAATCGGACGAAAATCTGCCACAGGGATCATCGCGGTGATCACGATCGTTCTGGGATCATTATCTTCCCTGGGATACGGACCGCTGAAAATGATCCGCATTGCCGGGATGGCATTTCTCGATTTCTCGGATTTCCTGACGAATTCTGTTATGATGCCGATCGCTGCGCTTTGCATCTGTTTGATGGTAACCCGGAGGATTGGACTCGATGAGATCAGTGCTGAGGTGGAGAAGGGTGGAAACTCGTTCAGAAGGAAAAGCATCTTCTGCTTTATGATCCGGTATCTTTGCCCGGTATTCCTGATCGTGATCCTGGTCAGTTCCATAGCCGATGTATTAGGATTTATCAAGATCTGACAAGTCAGTTAAAAAGAGAAAAAAACGGAGCCGCGAGGCTCCGCTTTTTATATATGAGGAATTAATTCAGCTTCTTTGTGAATCAGGCGGCTTTCTTCTTGTTCCGGATGAAGTCGATATATACGGCTGCCAGAATTACGACGCCTTTAACGATATACTGCCAGTTGGAGTTGATGCCCATCAGGTTCAGGCCGTTATTAAGAATGCCGATGATCAGGACACCGATCAGTGTTCCGCCCAGGCGTCCCGAACCGCCGGACATGGAGGTGCCGCCGACTACGACTGCAGCAATGGCGTCCATTTCGGCGCCGTCACCGGAAGTACAGGTACCGCTGTAAAGACGGGAAGCGATCGTAACACCGGCAAGACCGGCCATCAGTCCGCTGAATGCAAAGACAACAAACTTAACTTTGGAAGTATTAATTCCGGAAAAACGCGCAGCTGTCTCATTACCGCCGACTGCGTAAATATGACGCCCGATTCTGGTCCGGTTGACGAACAGAACGGAGACGATGAATACGATGAACATTGTGACGACCGGCGTGGGGAACGGGCCGACATAACCTGCTCCAAGGAATTTCCAGGCATCCGTCATGCAGCGGATGGGCTTGCCGCCGGAATAGACCTGTGCAATACCCTTCGCGATGTTCATGGAAGCAAGCGTCACAATGAACGGCGGGATCTTCGTCTTCGCAATCATAAATCCATTGAAAAGACCAAACAGGAGACCGGAGAGAATACCGATCACAAGACCTGCTGCCTCCGGCATACCGTGCCATACCACCGCGCCGGCAGCAAAGCAGCCTGACATGGCGATGATGGATCCGACTGAAAGGTCGATTCCGCCAAGGATGATTACCATGGTCATACCGCAGGCAAGCATCAGGTTGGATGCACTCTGACGAAGAACATTAAAGATGTTCGTGCGCGTCAGGAATGTCGCATGCGTCGTCGGCCATATGTAAAGAAACACAATCATCCCGACCAGGGCAATCAAAATGCCCAGATTATCTTTAAAATATCTCACTATGCCTTTTCGTGACTGTTCAAACATGATCAGTTCCTCCTATGGTCTCCAGTGTTGCGAGGTGCATGATCGATTCCTGGCTGATGTTTTCACGATCGATACAGCCGGTAATGCGGCCCTCGTACATTACGTATACACGGTCACTCATATTGATGATTTCCGGAAGCTCTGAGGAGATCATGATAATGGAAACACCCTGTTTCGTCAGTTCGTTCATGATCTCATAGATCTCAGCTTTCGCACCGACATCCACGCCTCGTGTAGGTTCATCCAGAATCAGGACTTTGGGATGCGTTGCCATCCAGCGTCCGATCATAACCTTCTGCTGATTGCCGCCGGACAAATTCGTCACCGTCTCTAGCTGCGAGGGAGTCCTCGTATGCATTTTATCAATATATTCCTGTGTGATCTCCACTTCCCGCGCCGTATTCACATACAGATGATTGATAAACTCCTGAAGAACTTCGATCGTCGAATTGAACCGGACACTCTGTACATGGTAAAGACCTTCCAGCTTTCGATCTTCGGGAACCATGGCGATACCGTAATTCATGGCATCGACAGCGCTTCGGATATTCACTTTTTTGCCTTCCAGCTCGATGTCTCCCTTAGCTCCTTTTGTAAGGCCGAAGATACACTGCATCGTCTCCGAACGGCCTGCACCGACGAGCCCGGAAAAGCCCAGGATCTCGCCCTTACGGAGTTCGAAGCTGACGTCTTTTACGCGGGAATGAAGCTTCTTACCGTCACTGATATGCTCACACCGCAGCACGACTTCATCTGAGGCTACGTGATCACGGACATAGTATTTATCCAACTCTCTGCCGACCATCAAAGATACCAGCTTGTCGCGGGTGGTCTCCGGAACGACACAGGTATCGATATATGTACCGTCACGAAGAACCGTTACGCGGTCGCAGATCTCAAAGATCTCGCTCATCTTATGGGAGATATAGATGATGCCGACTCCGCGTTTCGTCAGGTCGCGCATGATGCCGAACAGGGCCTGAACTTCCTTATCTGCGATAGAAGAGGTCGGCTCATCCATTACAAGAATGCGGCAGTTAAACGAGATGGCTTTTACGATCTCAACCATCTGCTGCTTCGCGATGGTCAGGTCGGCGATCTGCATATCCGCTGCAACGCCGACATTAAAATTGTCCAGCATTTTCTGTGCGTCCGCAGTCATTTTGATTCTGTCCACACCAAACTTGCCCATCGGCTCACGGCCAAGGAATATATTCTCAGCCACGGTCATACGGGGAACAAGGACAAGCTCCTGGTGGATGATTGAAATTCCGTTGTCGCGTGCGCTGTTGACGTCTGTAATCGCGGCTTCTTTTCCGTCGATTATGATTTTTCCCGTATCGGGATGATAAATTCCGCCAAGGACTTTGATCAGTGTCGATTTACCTGCGCCGTTTTCTCCGAGCAGAGCATGGATCTCTCCTGCTTTCAGCTGATAATCGACGTCCTGCAGTGCCTTAACGCCCGGAAATGTCTTGGTTATGCCCTTCATTTCGAGCAGGTATTCACTCAATTTTCTCACCACCGTTTCTTTTATACTCGTAAAAGGTTTTCCGGAAATGCGGCAAAAGAAAGGGGCGGTTCTTCTGTCACACCATGATGCGTCAAAAGAACCGCCCCCTCCAACAGACGGGCTGTTCACCTGCTATTTAGGAGAAGTTTTGTCCATCTGCCACACATATGAGAACGGATTACTGCCATCCGCCGTTGTTGTATTCTTCGATGTTGTCAGAGTTGATCATGAAGGTCTCGATCGGATAACGATCTTCGATCTCTTCGCCGTCGACCCATTTGTAATACAGCTCGGCAATGGTCTTACCAATGTTCATCGGAGACTGTGCGCCGGTACCTGTAACTTTGCCGTCAGCGATCAGAGCCTTGATGTCCGGAGAACCGTCAACGCCGTAGATGAGGCAGTCGGAGCCGGCAGCTTCAGCTGCAGCATAAGCACCCAGTGCTGTCGGGTCATTTCCGCCGAAGATTGCAACTGCTTCCGGATGAGCGGTCAGAGCATCGGTACCGTTCAGGTTGCCCTGCTCCTGGTTGCCCATGCAGTCGATCTGTGCAACAACTTCAAATCCTTTGCCTTCGATGGCATCAAGGAAGCCGTTGGTACGGTCAACAACAGACTGCATTGTCGGAGAGTCAAGAACGATGATGGGGCCGCCGTCCGGGCACTTCGCAACGAGGTCTTCGCCGCAGACTTTACCGGCATTGTAGTTATCAGAACCGGCATAGGTGACCAGATAGCTCATATCAGCAACTTCTGTATCAAATCCAAACATCGGGATGTCAGCTGCCTTTACTTCGTCAAGAGCAGCGATGATACCGTCTTTATCAACCGGGTTAACAAACAGAGCAGTGATGCCGCGGGAGATCATGTCCTCGATCTGGGCGATCTGGGTCTCGTTGCTGTTCTGCGGATCCAGAGAAATCAGCTCGTCGCCGTTTGCTTCGACGACTTCACGGATCGAACCTTCCAGTGCTACGAAGAAAGGATTCGTGCCATCCATGCACGTATATCCGATCTTGTTTCCTTCTGCATATGCAGTGGTGGCGATCAAGGTGGCACCCAGCACTAACGCTGTCGCAAGAAGCTTTTTCATTCTTAATTCCTCCTCATTTTTTGTACAATTTGTTCAGTTTCCGAATATCAAATTCGGATTTTATTATAAATGTTTGCCTAAAAATTGTCAATGCTGATTTCGCAAGAAAGGGGACGGATAATCACATTTTTCCGATTTTGTGGAGATCATTCATGTTCTTTCGTATATAAAGGCAGCTATACAAAAGTATAGTATATGAGAGGAGGACGAAAGTTATGTTAATAAATGTTGAAAAAGTGATCTCGGAGCAGATAGGAAAAATGAAGCCGGAACAGATCGGCAGCGTTTTGATCCATGCTTTAAAATCGTTCGATAAACTTCCGGCCGACCAGCAGGAAGAAATAAGAACGATGCTGAAGAAAATAATGGACTGATATTCGGTGAAATCAGGCTCATCACTCAATTACGGGTGATGAGCTTTTTTTGTTGGAATGACTATGTTATATTGACTGAAACAGGACTTTGCGAAATTGCAGCGCGATTGAATGCGATTGGAGATACAGCGATGAAAATATATGTTGATTTTGATGATTGCTTGTGCGAGACGGCCCGCTCGTTTTCAAAACTTGCAAAGGAAATGTTTGGAAAGAACGTCCCGTATGAGGATATAAGATACTTTGAATTGGATAGATCTTTTGATCTTAATGATGAACAGTACGAGCAGTTTATGATCAGAGGACACCAGCCGGAGATACTGCTTTCTTACGAAGAAACACCGGGAGCGTCTGCAGTTATAAATGAATGGCTTGCCTGCGGCCATGAGGTGTCGGTCATAACAGGCCGTCCATTCAGTGCTTACGAACCATCAAGATCGTGGCTTGATAATCACGGACTTGGGAACGTCAGGCTGTACTGTCTGAATAAATACGGCAGGGACAGTTTTATTAAGAACAGTGAATTCAACCTTGAACTGGAAGATTATTATAAGATGATGTTCGATTACGCCGTGGAAGATTCGGCCAAAGCCTTCAGGTTTTTCAGCCATCTTCCGAACCTGAAAGTATGTGTTTTTGACAGACCCTGGAACAGGGGATGCGAGTTCCCGAATGAAAACTACAAAAGGTGTTTCGATTGGGAAAGCATAAGGAACAGCGTAGGTTTTTAGGTAAACCGGGTGATGGAGGAATTACGGACATGTCAGATCCAAAACAGTCTCAGCGCGATCTTTCCCGGGAAGAGGACACCTGCTGGGAAGGTATCGAAGCGATCTTTCGCGCTGCATATATTCGCACAAAGTGTACGCATCCGGAGAAGCTGGATATCCTTCTGCGCGAACGTCCCGGTATCTGCAGGATCAGACGGTCTGCCGGCCTTCTGAATTATCCCATGGTTCCCTCTACTGGTCTCTTTGTCTTTTTCTCTGAAGATTTTATTCCCGGCGAAACACTTTCGCCGCTGTGCCTGCTGCAGACCCACCGGCAAAGGGAGGGCCGTCGAGAGGAATACTATCTGTCTCTTCAATATACAGCCACAGCCCGGATGACATCCGCTGCCGCGGTATTTTCTGTTAGAAAATGGCGTGATAATAAGCAGTATTGCCTGGCGGGAGATCAATTGTGGGAACCGGCTTCTCCGATCACAGATCCCGTTGATTCCAAAGCACCTGATTATATCTGGGAAGAGATGTGCCGGGGCACCGGAAGCAAAAACCTGATCTCTGCTTTGAGAAACTCCGGCGGACCGAGGCTGACCGGGGAGATCCTGATTCAGGCACTTGAGAAATATGCCGAACCCGTCGAATTCCTGAACAGAGCAGGCGGCTGCGGCAGATTTGTCTTTCTGGATGATCTGAATACTTCTGCTGCCGCTTCGATGCAGGCAGATGAGAGAGGGGATCACATTCCCGCCATTGTTCCGGCTCAGATGGGCTGGGCGGGGACGACATATTTGTATGAAAGCCC
>JBGUOI010000103.1:0-6273 GCA_045118075.1 Porcincola sp.
CACATCCCACTCTGCTGCGTCAGCATATGTGTCACGCGGATCCAGAATAGCCGGATCTACGCCCGGAAGCTCTGTCGGAACCTCAAAGTTGAAGTACGGAATCGTCTTTGTCGGAGCCTTGAGAACGTCACCGTTCAGGATTGCATCGATGATACCGCGTGTATCCTTGATGGAGATACGCTTGCCTGTGCCGTTCCAACCTGTGTTTACGAGATAAGCCTTTGCGCCGCTCTTCTCCATTCTCTTAACAAGCTCTTCGCCGTACTTTGTCGGATGAAGCTCGAGGAATGCCTGACCGAAGCAAGCTGAGAATGTCGGTGTCGGCTCTGTGATGCCGCGCTCTGTTCCTGCAAGTTTTGCTGTGAAACCGGACAGGAAATAGTACTGTGTCTGCTCCGGTGTAAGGATGGAAACCGGAGGAAGAACGCCGAACGCATCAGCGGAAAGGAAGATTACGTTCTGAGCAGCCGGGCCTGAAGATGTATCACGTACGTTCAGGACGATCTTCTCGATATGCTCGATCGGATAAGAAACACGTGTATTCTCTGTTACGGACTTATCTGCGAAATCAAGCTTGCCGTTCTCATCGATTGTAACGTTCTCAAGAAGAGCGTTTCTCTTGATTGCGTTGTAGATATCCGGCTCGGATTCCTTGTCAAGGTTGATGACCTTCGCATAGCATCCGCCCTCGAAGTTGAAGACACCATTGTCGTCCCAGCCGTGCTCGTCGTCACCGATGAGAAGTCTCTTCGGGTCTGTGGAAAGAGTTGTCTTGCCTGTTCCGGAAAGACCGAAGAAGATAGCTGTGTTCTCGCCGTTCATATCTGTATTTGCGGAGCAGTGCATGGAAGCGATGCCCTTGAGCGGCAGATAATAGTTCATCATGGAGAAGAGACCCTTCTTCATCTCGCCGCCGTACCATGTGTTCAGGATGACCTGCTCACGGCTTGTTACGTTGAAAATAACAGCTGTCTCGGAATTAAGACCGAGCTCTTTGTAATTCTCAACCTTAGCCTTGGAAGCTACGTAGGAAATGAAATCCGGCTCAAATGTCTCAAGCTCCTCTGCGGTCGGCTTGATGAACATATTTTCTACGAAATGAGCCTGCCATGCAACTTCCATAATGAAGCGGACTGACATACGGGTGTCTTTATTTGCACCGCAGAAGCAGTCAACAACATACAGCTTCTTATTGGAAAGAGCCTTGATTGCAAGATCCTTGCAGGCTGCCCATGTTGTCTCTGTTGCTACTTTGTTGTCGTTCGGATATTCCGGAGTTGTCCACCAAACAGTGTCCTTGGAATTCTCATCCATAACGATGTACTTATCTTTAGGTGAACGGCCGGTATAAATACCTGTGAAAACATCAACAGCACCGAGCTCGCTGACTTTACCTACGTCAAAACCTTCCAGATCCGGCTGTGTCTCTGCTTCGAAGAGAGCTTCATAAGACGGATTGTAGATAATTTCGCTTACGCCTGTGATACCATACTTAGTTAAATCGATTTTTGCCATGTCTTGACCTCTTTAAATAAATATACATGAAACTACAGTTTCTTACGCAAGTTAATACTTCTACGTATTTTAAACTACGTATATAAATACTTCCCGTCACGGGATACTCCCCACGAAGAATGCATCCTATGAAAGAATCTTCCTATGCAGGCTTTTCCCCATGTAGAATCACTCCGAGCAGAATTCACCCATGACTTCACGTTGAATTATACATGATTTTATGATAAAGTCACTAAAAAATTGATGATATTTCAACATTTCTCCCAAATTGATAACGAAATATCGAAAATCGACCTGCACATTATGTATTTTTACGACTTACACATTGTTTATGATAAAATACATTATACCCGTCTTTCGTCGATGTACTAGGAAAGTTCCGGAGTTTTGACCGGCCCGAATTTCAGATATCCTGGCACCGGCTCTCAGACCGTCCTCTGGCCACGTGATCTTATCTCACGAAGCAATTCGTCAGTCTGCATAACGCAGCACACCCTAAACGTTCATATTGACTGCTTTTTCCTTTCTTTTTTGTACAGATTGCTGCTGTTCTGCTTTCAGCCGGATATTCTTCACACAGCCGGCTCCCCCTTTCTTTTTGATGAAAATAGTGCCCGAAAAGGGCTTTTTTTATTTGAAAAAATTTTTGTTCTGTGTTATAATCATAGTACAACATAGTACATCAAAAAGGAGGGCGTTATGGCTTACTTTCTCAGGCAGGAAAAAAAGAGAAAAGGGACATATTTACAGATGTATGAGTCCTATTGGGACAAGGATAAAAAATCGCCGCGCTCCAGATACATCAGGGTTTTCGGTTATGTTGACGACCTGGTCTCGGACGAGGTCCCTGACCCCGTTGCCTTTTACAGGGATTATGTGAAGAAAGAAAACGAGAAGCGGGCTGCTTCTGAAGCGGAAGAGACACGCCCGCGTGCCTTTGCTGCCCAGCCGGAAAAGAACATCGGTCATTTCCTCGTGCACTCCCTCCTGACAGAACTCGGGGTAAAGGACACGATCGACATCCTCTCGTCCCAGCGGCGCTTCCAGTTCAGCATCTATGACCTGATATGCCAGCTCATCTATGCAAGGATCCTCGATCCCTGCTCAAAATCAAGGACCGCCGCCAATGTCTTCCCCAGGCTGTATAACGGCGTTCCGATCTCCGAGGATCAGATCTATGACGGGTGCGCATTCATCGGCGGGTCCTACAAGAAATACATCGAACTCTTCAACCACTGCTATGAGAAGCAATACAGCAGGGACTTTGGATGCGTCTTCTTTGACTGCACCAACTATTATTTCGAGATCGACCTTCCCCGCGAAGACAAGCAGAAAGGACCTTCGAAAGAGAACCGGCACGAGCCGATCATCGGCCAGGCACTGCTCCTGGATGCCGACCTTATCCCCCTCGGCATGCAGATGTACCCGGGGAATGAATCGGAAAAGCCCTATATAAGGCGGACCATTGAAGAAATGAAGCAGCGGTACAGGATCTCCGGCAAGACAGTGCAGGTCGCGGATAAGGGGCTCAACTGTGCGAGGAACATCTATGCCGCTGTCAGAGAAGCGGATGACGGCTATATCTTTTCCAAATCTATACACGGGAAAGCCCTCAGCAGGGCCGAAAAGGACTGGATCCTGCTCGAAAACGATGCAAATGTATTCATTGACTATCCTGATGAAAAGGGCAATACCAGGTTCCGGCTCAAATCCTGCGTGGATACGTTCTCTTACAGTTTCAAGGAGACGGATCCGGAGACAGGGGAAGAGACTGTAACGTCCTTTTCTGTTAAAGAAAAACGGATCGTTTCATATAACCCCGGCCTTGTGTATATTCCGGTCGGGTAAGACATACTGCACGGAGTTTCAGAACACGCCTTCCGGAGTTTGAGGACACCCTTTCCGTCATCTGGACGCATCCCGTTCCGGTAAAACAGGTCAGTGCTTCCGGAACAGGATGCTATTGATAATTGTTAATCCAAGCTATGCTTTATAGTGTGTAGGATGGAAAAGGAACTTTATCCGTTTCATCCAGATGTGCATGCTCCCTGAAATATCGATATTCTTCTTCGAGACCTTTATACTCGATGAAATCACAAAGGTATTTCATCTCTCCGGTCATTTCATCGCAATGAGAAGCGACATCAGAAGCATAGCTGCATAATTCTTCAAACTGTTCCCACAGTTGTTGATAAAGGTAATGCTTCATGACAACTTCATCAGAGATCCTCATTACCGGGCACCTCCTTTGGAGCGTTCAGTCCATGGCGTTTGCGCATGGATATGCGGCCCTGGATTAGGATGTCATAAGCGTTATGGACAATCCTGTCCATGATTGCTTCGGCGATTGGGCTGCCTTCAGCGGCTTCAGGGTCGATCCTGCCGTACCATTCTTCATTGTTGTACTGCGTGCAGAAGATTATGGATCCCTTTGGACTGTTCACCCTGGCTTCTACTATTTCAAGCAGGTTGTACGTTTCCTGCGGGGTCAGACAGCGGATCAGCCATTCATCTAAGATCAAAAGATCGGCTTTGATGTACGCCTTGATCGTTTTCTGAAATGTTCCGGTAGCTTTTGCTATGCTCAGTTCATCCAACAGTTCCGGCATGCGGATATACCTCACTTTGAGATATTTGCGGCAGGCAGCGTTGCCAAGCGCACAGGCGAGGAAGGTTTTTCCTGATCCGCTGGCCCCTTTCAGGATGATGTGATGATTGTCCTGAATATACCGGCAAGTCGCAAAACGGAGGAACTGTCCTTTATCAAGTTTTCTGTCTGGAAGATATTCGATATCTTCTATACAGGCTGATGGTAATGAGAACTCTGCTTTTTCAATCAGCTTTGCGAGCTTGTTCTTCTGGCGGCGGTTCCACTCGGCGTCTACGATCAGTCCGACACGGTCTTCAAAACTCAGGGACGTATAAGCCGTTGGATCCTGCAGCTGCGCTTCCAGTTCGTTGGCCATGCCGGAGAACCGCATGCTCCTTAAGTGATCTATGGTAGGGGTGTTCAGCATGATGCTTCACCTCCCTCCCTGTAGGCTCCGGCCCCGCGTGTGATCCCTTTGCTGCGTTTTACCGGCTTCTCCGGATTCTGTACAGGATTTTCCGCGGGAAGCTTGTCCTGTCCATTTTTCAGGATCGTAACGATGCTCCTGTAAGAAGGCTGCGGGGTAAATGCCAAAAGGCGTTCACAGGCTTTTTCAACCCGATGCTGTCCATAGCGGTCAGCAGTCTTCATGAGACTGACACAATATTTGAATCCCTGTTCCGGTTCCCTTCCGGAAGTAAGGAAATATTCCACAACTTTTCGGGTATTGTCTCCGATGGATCCCGCCCAGTTCAGGAATTCATCCGATGCATATGTCAGATATTTCTGGTGTTCTGGCGGCATATGTCCTGTGACCCTGATCGGATCACGTTCAGGATTCTTCCTGCGCACATGCGATGCAACACGAGTTCCATTAAAAAAGGCTTCCACGGTATCGGCGGTCACACGTACGTCAACCTTCTCGCCGATCAGATCAAAAGGGACTGTGTATTTATTAATGCCATCCGTTATGAGATAATCAGCCTGAACCGTTGCAGTGGACCAGACTGCAGGTTCAAACGGGCTTATGGGAAGCGGCTGCATGAACTCTTTTTCTTCATTCACAAAAGCAAGGCGGCGGTTTCCTGCCCGTTTTTGAAACGGGCGTTCATTCAGCTCATTGAGCTTTTCGTGAACCGCACTTTTTGCCTCTTCCAGTGAGAAAAAACGGTAGTTCCGGATCGCGGCCAGGATCCACGTCGTTGCGTACTTCACGGAACCTTCGGCATTCGGCTTATCCTTTGCATGCCTCACTCTTGCGGGAACGATGGCGGTTCCATAGTATTCCGCCATTTCACGGTATGCTCTTGGTATGACAGTTTCGTAACGGGTGTTCTTGGTAACACCTGCTTTGAGATTGTCAGGGATCAAAAGCCTTGTGACACCGCCAAAGTAAGCGTATGCATGAATGTGGCAGTTGATAAAGTTCTCTTCCCGCATGTCTGAGCAGACTTCTGCGTAAACATAAAGACTGCAGGAAAGCACTGCAACAAACAGGTATGCTTTGCTCGTCATCCCGGTGACCGGATCAAGGATGTCGATTGTTGCCCCTGCCCAGTCGACCTCCATGGAATCTCCGGGCTTGTGCGGAATCCTCATGGTAGCTCTGGAAATCCTTGCCCAGCGGTTATAGAGCTCGCTGAACTGTGAACTCATGTAGGGCTTTTTGCCGGCTGCAGCTGCTTCCGCGCAGTATTCAGTCCAGAGCAATGTCAGGGTAACTCCCTTTTTCGCAAGTTCTCTGTGAATCTTCGGGTAATCCGGGACCAGACGGTTGTCGTCTTTTTTATATCGGTCCGGATACATCAGGGATTGCAGGCTCCGGTTGGTGACATCGTCATCCAGTGGCCACTTGATCTCCATTTTGCCGGCGATCTCCAGCACACTTTGGACGGTGCCGCGGGAACTTTGCACGCAGGATGCGATCTCAGTGTTGTTGTACTCGAGGCTGTTTAGCCTCAGGATCTCTCGATAATCAATCATGTTATCGACCTCCTATAATAATAGTCACACAAACGTGTGCCGGTCTTATTATAGGAAAGGTCTATCATGATAACACCTTGACTTGACAATTCATCAGTTAGAAAGTACCGGAAGGTATGACCTCAAACTCCGGAAAGGGTGTCTCGAAATTCCGTGCAGTATGTCTTACCCGACCGGAATATACA
>JBGUOI010000104.1:0-13466 GCA_045118075.1 Porcincola sp.
CTGGCTTTAAAAATATCACCGGGCGAATCTTCCGCTTCCAGGGGATCTCTCCTGATCTCCAGTGCCCTTGTATTTTCATCCAGCAGATACGAGAACACATGGCCCTCATCTCTTTCCAGCAAATATTTATGCATATCAGGCCAGGTCCTCTTTCGTGATCATTCTTCCAAGGCTTCCCAGGCTTGCAAAAGAACCGCCCGGAAGACGCGTATAAAGTTCTTTTCGGCAAATAAGCAGATCCGAAGATGAGACCGGAAGATCAAAGTTTTCCCGGAAAGCATCAAAGACCAGTTCCGGCTTCAGGTTGGCACTGCTTCCGCTGGCCAGACGCATGAAGAACAGGGATCCTCTTTCATCCTCCCTTACTTCAAATACATGAATCATCGGGGCGATATTCGTTCTCGTTACCCCGCTCTTCGTCTCCTTATCCACCATGATCGACGGCTGTGCTTTAAAAGCCGCTGCATTTTTTATCCATTCTTCCGGAAACACCGGGATTTCTTCAAGCCTGGCTTCATAGTCAGCCGCATCAACGAGCGACATGGCTTTCGACGCTTTTCCGGGCTCTACCTGAACAAATTCCAGGAAGCGAATTCCCTCGGGTGCCTGATTGTTAAGCATCAAAAGGGCATCTTCCGAAGTAACAGCGCTGCCGATCTCAATGTCGACATATTCCCCCTCGCTGGTCAGGCCGACTCCGAGAGGAGATGCGAACGACATGATCATATGCGGACTTAAGCCCTCAGAAAAACGGATATCGATACCGCTTCTTCTGAAGATCTTCTGGAAACAGCGCATCAGGTCCAGATGACCGATAAACCGCATATCTCCGGTTTTGGAGAACTTAATTCTTATTTTCATAACAGATCCCTCCGCCAAAACGGGCGGCTCCGCATCCGGAACACTTCTCCCGGCAGTTGGGCGTCACCTTTTCCTCAAGCGCTTTTGTCCACTCTCTTTCCAGGAAAGACCTGGAAACACCGATATCAATGAAATCCCAGGGAAGGATCTCATCGAAGGTACGCTCTCTTCTGGTATAAAAGTCGGGATCGACTCCGGTGCGTCTAAATGCTTCTTCCCATCGGCTGTAATCCCAGCACTCAGTCCAGGCGTCGTAAAGGGCTCCGAGCGCGTAAGCTTCTTCGATCACCCGGCTGCAACGGCGGTCGCCCCTCGCGAGCACTCCCTCGAGCACGGTCACGTCAGCCTGGTGCCAGTTGTAGCGGATACTTTTATGATTAAGGACTTCGTGTACACGATGGTTGACTGTTCTTGCAAAAGCCAGGTAATCATCGACCGTATGCATCCTTGCCCACTGGAAAGGAGTAAACGGCTTCGGCACAAAAAAGGATGTGCTCACCGTGATCTGGCACTTTCCTCTGCGTTTTTCCTTCGGGACTGTCTCATAATACAGGGCAGCGATCTCATCTGCCAGATTGGCGATATCTTCTCTATCCGAGTCATTTTCTGTCGGCAGGCCGAGCATGAAATAGAGTTTTACCTTATCCCATCCGCCCCTGAAAGCTTCGCCCGCGCCGCCGAGAATATCCTCTTTCGTCAGGCCTTTGTTGATTACGTTCCTGAGCCGCTGAGATCCGGCTTCCGGCGCAAATGTCAGGGAACTCTTTTTTATATCCTGCACTTTGCTCATAACATCGAGTGAAAATGAATCGATCCTGAGCGAAGGCAGTGACAGGTTGACATTGCATTTCCCGTAAGTATCGATCAGGTGATCGATCAGCTCACGAATCTGTGAGTAATCACTGGTACTGAGCGAACAAAGAGAGATCTCTTCGTGACCCGTCGCTTCCATCATCCTGCGGGCGTATTCTTCAAGGAGAGCTTCATCCCGTTCTCTGACGGGCCTGTAGATCATGCCGGCCTGGCAGAAGCGGCACCCTCTGATGCAGCCGCGCTGGATCTCCAGCGCCACACGGTCCTGAGTTACTTTGATATACGGAATGAGCGGTCTGTCCGGGTAAGGCACCTGATTCATATCCATGACGAGCTGTTTTTCGATCACGCGGGGCAGGTCATCACAAACAGGATCAAAAGAAGCGATCGTTCCGTCCTCGTGGTATGACACTTCATACAAAGACGGAACATAGATGCCGGGGATCTTTGCAGCTTTCAAAAGAAACTCCTTCCGGCCAAGTCCCTGTTTCTTCATTTCCTTGTACAGGTCCAGCAGTTCGTCGTAGACGACTTCACCCTCTCCGATATAAAACATGTCAAAGAACGGAGCAAGCGGCTCCGGGTTGTAGCTGCACGGTCCTCCGCCGATCACGATCGGCATGTCATCACCCCGCATGTCAGCATGAAGGGGAATCCCGGAAAGATCCAGGATCTGGAGGATATTGGTATAGCACATCTCATACTGGATCGTTATTCCGAGAAAATCAAAATCTTTTACCGGATCCTGCGATTCAAGCGCAAAAAGAGGAATCCCTTCTTCTCTCATGATCCTGTCAAGGTCGACCCATGGGGAATATACCCGCTCGCACCAGGTATCTTCCCTGCGGTTGAACATGTCATAGAGAATCTGGATTCCCAGATGCGACATCCCGATCTCATATACATCCGGAAAGCACATGGCAAAACGGATATCTACTTTCTCCGGGTCTTTAAATACGGCATTGATCTCATTTCCCAGGTATCTGGCAGGTTTATCGATCTTAAGCAGGATCTTGCTGCCCAGTGCGGATTTTTTCATTCGGACGAACTCCTGTTATCAAACGCTTTATACGGCCTGATGGCTTCTTTAGAACTCTATCATAAAAAAAACGTCCGTACAAGTCATATAAAAAAGGCTGCGCCTTTGCTTTAATGCTTCGGCACAGCCTTTTCAGATCAGCTTTCTCTCTTTTTTATCCATACAGCACTTATGATGGTCAGAAAAGCTGATATTCCCATCATAAGAACGATACGTCCGATCGGAGTCTCATCACCCGTCTTGACTGCTCCCTGGCCTCCCCCTGAGCCCGACCAGGCTTTCGGGGCTTTTTCCAGGAGTATTTTAAAATGCTGAAGGTCAGTGGTATCCTCCACCCTGATTTTAACCGGATCCGGCTTCAGATACCCGTCCGGGACACTGTCCGTAATGACTGTGTAATTCCCGGCCGGTATTTTCTCGATCACATTGGCACCGTCTTTGGAGACAAAGACCATTTTGCTTCCGTCAATAACGATCATATTCCCTTTTTCATCCACCAGATGATAGCGGACGCCTTCTACGGTCTTGCCGTTTCCGGACGGATCTTTTTCCCGGACAGTGATATCGATTATGATCGGTGAATCCTCCATTTTCACAGCCTGCAAAACCCCGCTGCCGGATGCCGGCTCAAGCACGGTGAAAACAACATCCGGCGAGCTTGCCCATCCCGGCGGCGGAGAAATCTCCCGAAGCGTATAGGCAGTGCCTGCGGCAAGACAACGGATCACATGAGGTTTTTCGCTTGAAGTCCATTCTTCAATGACCTTACCGTCAGGCGAGAGCAGCACAAGTTCTGCTCCGGGCAGTGTACCTTGACCGTTTTTGTCTTCCTTTGTCACTTCAACCCGGATCGGGTCATTAAGGAAGGTATGGCTGAACGATAACTTCTCTTTTTGGCCGTCTTTCCAGACAGCTTCAAATGAAAATGTTTCGGCGCTCTTCACGTAGCCGGGAGGTGCTGTTATCTCCCTGACCAGATATTTTCCGTGCGGCAGTTTAGCCTTAAAAGCAGCCGCTCCGTCATTGCCTGTCAATACCTGTTCGATCAGGTCTCCTTTTTTCAGCAGAAGCGTTCCTTCCGAAGACCGGATATCTGAATTGGCGTAAAGACCGAACAAAGCATTCCCGACAGATTTTCCGGATTCCGAATCCTTTTTCAGGACCCGGACTTCGATCTGCTGTCTGGGATTATGAACCGCGGCTTTTGTCCGGGCTTCGGTCTCCTGGTCTTTGACACCGGAAGCATCAATATAAAGGTCCAGTGGTTCTTTAACTCTTACAAAGCCTTCAGGAGCTGCTGTCTCGACCACTTTGTAATGTCCCGGATAGAGCTGTGTAAACGTAAGCTGCCCGTTTTCATCGGTGACTCCGACCGCTTTTTGAGATTTTCCGCGTACATTCATTCCGGCGGTCTTATTCTTGTAGATAACGGTTCCCGTCACTCCGTCCGGATGCGGGATATCCTCTGCAGCATAAACTGTAAATTCAGCTCCCGCCAGGTTTTCTTTTTCGTATCCGAACAGAGTGGATATGAGATCGGTATCTCCATCTGTGACACTTCGCAGTTTGTCACCGCTTTTGACCAGGTTGATGTTTCCCGTGATAAAGGCATTGTATACCGTTACGGTAAACGGCTTGGGATCTGACGGGACCGTAAACTGCATGCGGTTCTCATCCCCGGTCTCCTTTCCGTCTCTGTCACGTATGATATTGGTATAGCCTTCCCGCGGAATCCTCTCCTCAACGGTGTATGTCTGTCCACTCCTTAATCCTTTGATCAGATATCCCTTTCCCGAGGTATTTGTCGTAATAAATGTATCGACTTCTTTTCCGTCTTTGTCATATACGGCAAAATGAGCATCCGCCAGTTCATTGAATGTCAGGTCATCTTTCAGGAAAAATCTTCCCTCGATCGGAACATCCAAAACGCAGACCGTCTCTGCGTCCATCCCGGGTTCTTTTACCGCAGTCCTCTCATCGCTGGGGTAATATCCGTCAGGAGCAAAAAGCTCTTTTGTGTAATATTCCCCTTCCGGCAGTGCGGGGCCCGTGATTTCTTTTCCGTCCAGAAGATAAGCCGAAGTAAAGCTGACCGGTGACTTTTTTGATACAGTTTTTCCCACCAGTATATCCGCATCTACTTTTACAGTTCCCTCGTCATCCTTAAGAGGCGATGCAGTATAAAGCCCGATCACGGCACCTTCGACATATTCCCCTGTATAGGCATCTGCCTTACGGGCAGATAATCCGGAGCGCAAAGGCAGGTTCTTGTACAGCTCGTCTTCAAAAACAAGCGGTGTTTTATCATCCCTGAACGTGATCTCAATGATCCTGGACGGATCAGGTTCACGCACAAGCAGTCCTTCCGGGCCTGTCATGACCAGTTCATATTTTCCTCCGGGAAGACCGGTCAGAGAAGTTCCCTCAGCAGTCACGACCATATCGGTCCACGCTTCACCGTTTTCATCAGAAGTAAGCGTACAGACCGTCTCTCCTGATTTATACAGGATCACCGGTTTTCCGACGGTCCCGTCTGCAATGATATTTTCTAATGCTTTTACCTCAAAACTGCATCCTTTGGCGGGAACGGTCTCGTAAGCGAATGCACCGTCTTCCTCTTCCGAAGCAGCCGAAAGGTATTCCTTAAGTCTTTCTTTCTGGATAAAAACGGAGATCTTTCCGTAAAATCGTTCATTCTCCATCCTGACCCGGCTCCTGAATGACTTTGTTTCAGTGTCATAGACCGTATTTTCACTGTTGATCTCAAACGGATAGAGAACCGGTTTCGAGTCGTACCTGTCCTTCCAGATCCCGGTCCTTGTCTCATCGACGGTCCTGATGCTCGCTGTCCATTTTGAGTCCTTCATATCCTCAGCTTCCCAGAAAGTTTCTTTGTTATCATCTATCCTGAACTCCCCTTCATAACCGTGACAGACAAAACCTTCCGGTGCTTTCACTTCTTCAAGAGCATAACGACCCGGCGGCAGACGGTTTTCAACATCTGCCCTGGCCGGAAGATCTTCATGCGCTTTTGTGACATACGGTGATGAATAACTTCCGTTTCCTTCCGCGTCTACGATCAGATCTCCGTATTTTTCATGATAGACAGCCTGTTCATCTTCCGTCAGCAAAGCGAGCGTCTGGTCAGCCCATGCATGATCTGTATCATGGATCACGAACTCAGCTCCTGGAATGCTCACGTCCTTTCCTGTCAGAGAATCTGTTTTGATGATCTCCAGTGCTGTCATAACCGGCTCGTTTGTTATCAGGTAGGACAGATCGCCGCTGCCTTTCCCGTCTCCGACCGTTTCTTTATCGTTAACATCCTGCGTTATCCGTACGACGACCGGCTCTGCGCACAAAAATCCCGGCGGCGTACTTGTCTCCACCACGATATATTCGCCGTACGGGATAAGCGGACTGACAGCTTTACCGTTCTCATCTGTCCGTAATTCTGTACAGATGTATCCGCCCTGAGGAGCATTTATTCTGGTTCCGTCGCTGTATGTATAAGAGGCTGCCAGTTTTTTCCCGGCAACATCTTTATCTGCCGGATCGGCATAAACACAGGCTGTCGGAACGGAACGGATCATTTTGTAAAATGTCCCGCTCTCATCAAGAAGACTTGTGCTGATATATGCCGCCGTATCCTCCGCTTTCCCGCTTTCAATACCAAGCGCTTTATTCAGGTCACTGACCGCGTAGATTCCAAACCCGGCTCCTTCAAGCGGCTTTGCAGTCTTTTCTGACATGCCTCCCATCTTCGTAATTACTATTCTGCCGCGCATGACCTGATCTGCTGTAAGTTCTCCGGATCCCGAAGACGCTTCAAGTTTTGCATAGACGACTTCGCCGCTTCCTGTCAGATCTTGCGGTCCGGCCAAGATCTTAACCGGTGCCGGATCAGCCAGATAGCCTTCGGGCGCCTTGATCTCACGCAGCGTCCAGGAATCACCCGGGAGGAATTCGCCGGTCTCAAAATATCCGTCCTCGTTGGTCGTGTATACGGCTGCCTGTTTGTCCTTGTCATACAGGGCATAAACCGCGCCTTCAATAGAAGCTTCTCCCTGGGCTCTTTTCTTTTCCCCTAGAATGCTGTCGGTTTTCCAGACTTTCAGTTTCCAACGGCGCATGCGGTTTTCGATTTTAACAGTCTGCCCGGATGCTCCGAGGGATGTTGACACGCTCACCGGCTGCGTAAACCAGGAAAGCGGTGTGATCTTAATATCTGCAAGCCCTGCCGCGCTTGCGTTTCCGCTTTTGGCAGCTTCACGCACTGTCGATTCTTCTACTTCCCGAATCGTGTAATTTTTTTCTGTGCTCAGAGGAACATTCTTAAAGACGGCAGTCCCGCTGCTGCCGGTCACCGCATACATCTGTGTGTTGATCCCGGCTGTTCCCTTGCCGGTCAGTTCAAAGGCGATTCCTTCCCCTTTCAGAGGCCTGGGTGTATCGGCAGAATAGATGCTCCCCTCCGGGATCACAACGGATTTGCTCACTGTGATATCGGCTGTATCCAAGGAATATTCCCCCCATAAAGTCAGGTTGGAGGATGTCACGATCGTCTGGGAATCCGCGTATGTATTTCCGGTCAGGTCCTGGGAGGTATTCCATCCCCTAAAGGTATATCCCGGAATCTTCTGGACCTTTTCAACTTTATAGGAACCGTATTTGGCATGATAGGCCTCACCCGGCGGCAATGCAAAAGAAGAAGGAACTGCGCTTTTAGGCGTCAGTTTATAGGTAATGCTCACCGCACTGGCTGATGCAGAACTGGCAAAAGAAGTTCGTGCATCGTACACACAGGTGTAAGGAACGGATTTTGAAGAATTGACCTGCACCCAGATCGTCTGGGTCACGGAAGACATGCCGACTTCGGTATTTTTCGTTCCCAGATACCAGGTCAGCCCTGTCTGGGAATCCGTTGTCCTGCGGATCGTGCTGTCTTTATCGGTCCACGCGCCGTTATATCCCTGGATGAAGGCATAACCCTCATCAAGATCGATGTCATCATAGCGGACGGTTCCTTTAAAGGAGACTTCCTGCGGAGAAGATGTCTTAAGTGTTCCCTCCTTGTAAAAATGGTATTCAAGCCATATTTTTGTCGGAGAGTGCGTATAAACTGCACCGTTCGAATAAGTATTTGCGGAAGCACCGAGAGCTCCGTAACCCATAGGCATGACCGCGTAGCCCTGACCGGCATCATCCAGGCCCCACGAATAAACTCTGACATCATACCGTTCCTGTCCCATCACGGCACCGCCATAAAAATCCTTATACACGTTTGCACTCTTTTGTGTATTGTTCGCGATATAGATCGTCGTGGAGGTACCCGCTCCGGCATTTGTCATCGTCACAGGACCGGACATTCCGCTGCAGCGGATGCTGTCAGCTCCCACGCTGATGATCGCGCCTGATGAATACTCAAGTTCAAACGGATCCGTTCCGTACTCATTGGTTCCCGGTGTCGACTTAAGGAGCATCCCCTGCGCTGCGGCAGGCTCGTCCCGCTCTTCTTTCATCGGTTCCGTCTCAGAGAGTGTAAATACCTCTGCAGTAAGCTCCGTGTCAGATATCATCTCGGTCTCTTCAGTAATTTCTGTCTCATCCGTCACTGTTTTTTCGATAAGACTGCCCTCGGGCGAGATGATTTCACAATTTCCGCCGCGGTCGATCCTGTCTGTTTCAAGAAAAAGCCCGTTCTGCAGCGGTCTTACTTCCAACCGGACATTTCCGGCAAGACTCAGCCTTTCCAGGGTAAACCACGATGACAGATTATCCGGAAGACTGCCCTGCGTCACCTGGTTCGGATCTTTGATTTCCAGAATACATTTCCCGTCACCTTCAGCCCGGAAGCTTCCTGCTTTCAAGGGACCTTCAAGTACCAGGGTGACTTCATCTGATACGGATACAAAGCAGTCATGATCACCCATACCGCAGATCCCGATCTTTGTATCGTGAGAAGCCAGGTATTCGTCTCCTTCATATTTAACGAGGATACCGTCTTCGATTTCTCTGATAATGATGTCCCCCCGGCCGGGATCGGCTCTTTTGCCGTCATCCCAGGCCGGCGGTTCCCAAACAGTCTCCGTCTTTGTCTCTTCCGTTTCCGGTTTCATCGTTTCTTTCTCGGAATCGGGCTCCGCTTCCTGAATGGATTCTTTCTCAGATTCCGGCTTCTCCTCCGAAGCCGGTTCCGGCGCGGCTGCTTTTACTGCAATGCTCTCGGTCACCAACGCCGTCTCACTCTCCGATGAGGAGCCTTCCGTGTCCGTTCGTTCAGGCGCAGTAATCGTTTCTTCCTCTGATGATCTTTCCGTAAAGAGCGATACCATTGTCTCAGGTTCTTCTTTTACAGGAAAAGAAGGATTTTCAAAATAGTCAGTTTCAGAACCTTGTTCATATTCGAGGAGCATTTCTCCTGCCAGTGGACCTGAAGTCCCGGAAAATGCACTTACGGTCAGGAAAACTGCTGCAGCAATAACAGCTGATGTCTTTTTCCTTTTTTTCGTATATCTCATCTTTTTCCTCTCTCAATTCGAGTATTTCACTGAATGATCGTATTTAGTTGTCAAGGTACAGAAAATCAGGGCATAAACATGCCTGACCGGGTGCCCCCTGCAGTGAACCTGTTTTTTCAGTTTTATTCTCCTGTGAACATTCCGGAAGAATCTCCGGGTGAAATGGGTTTTGAAAGATCAGATAAGATCTTCAGACGTTCCGGGAATAATATATCACATTCTGTTTATAAACGCAACTAAATGTTTGAAAGCAAAAAACTGCCCGCACATATACGTGCGGACAGCATTGGTTTTATAATCTTTTTCGGTAAAAACAGCGGTCACAGCAGTTGAACGGCGACTCGATGGGAAGCATCCTTCCGCAGTACCGGCAGCGTTTGATATAAGCCACTTTGTCACGGAGCAGATATCTCATGATCTTCTCCTCGGTCCTCTCCCTCTCCCGTATGACCCATTTTTCATCAAGTTCTTTTCCCAGGCGGTAGGACATCTGGTAATAAAGATCCAGTTGTTTATAGTACGTCTCATATTTGAGAAGGCTGTTTTTCTCCTTTCGGAGAATAGAAGGTTTATCCAATGTGATGTCAGCCATATAGTCCATGCAGTACCGCAGCCACAGCGCAACCACATGACGGTCTTTGATATCCACGGGTGTGCTGATCATCCGGTAAAGGACCCGCTTGTCTTCAAATTCCGGGATCCTCTCTCTTACCGCTTTTGCCTTCTCATAAAGAAAGAGCATCTCATCAACATTCTCTTTCTTAAAAGGAGCTTTGGGCTTCTGGTCATGCCATACCTTCAGGATCTGGTCCAGCGGCTCATCAATGTCAAGAAGCACCTGAGGAAATCCAATGATTACTTTATCAACATCCGGTTCTTCTTTTTGATAGGTACTGCGGATGTAATCCAGGCTCTCCTCATCGGCTGCGGTGATGTATCCGGTTTCATATATCCCGTATCTTCCGGCTCTTCCGGCGATCTGCCTCACTTCAGACGTGGTCAGCAGGCGCTGGTTGGTACCGTCATACTTGGTGCACTGCAAAAAAACGATTCTTCTCACAGGCAGGTTCAGCCCCATGCCGATCGCATCGGTCGAAACGACCGCCTGCGTCGTCCCGTCTGTGAATAAATGCATCTGGCGGCGCCTGATCTCCGGAGGCAGGCTTCCGTAAATGACTGAGCAGTTCATCCCGTATTCTTCCAGCCTTCCTGCCACATCGAGAACGGATTTTTTTGAGAATACGATCAGCGCGTCTCCGTCACGGATATCCTCGGGAAAATGAAACGGGGTATCCTCAAACTCCAGCGGTGTTTTGCGTTCATACTGACGAATCTCGTACGTATCATTGCACAGCTCGATCAGGTGTGTGAGGACGTTTAAAGCCGATGGCGCGGCGCAGACGTGAATCTCATCCGCCATCAGGCCCAGGATAGCTCTGGTCCATGAATGACCGCGGTCAGGATCCGCTACCAGCTGGGCTTCATCGATCACCGCGATCTGGTAGTGCAGATCCAGGTCAGCCATCTCGACTGTAGCCGCAGTGATCTTGGAATTTTCATCTTCAATGCATTCCTGTCCGGTCAGCATCGTCGCCGGGATCCCGTCATCATGCAGCCGTTCGTACACTTCCAGAGCGAGCAGCCTTAACGGTCCAAGATACACACCGTTTCTGGCTTTTTTTAATCTTTCAAGTGCCTGATAGGTCTTTCCGCTGTTTGTCGGTCCGATATGCAGAATGAACCTGCGCTTCATATGAAGCGCCTCGGGGAACTCAAGTTCCGGCCTTACCGGGACAAGTTCCTTCATCTGCCGCTGGATCACCTTTTCCTTATAAGCGGGATAAAGAACAAAAAGCGGACGCTGAGTGATCTGGCCGGGCCGCTCATTCTTCAGCCATTCAAGGAATTCATCATCGATACCTTCTTCCTGTTCCGGCATCAGCATACCCATGTCGATCCGTACCAGTTCCGGTATCATCCTGGAATAGATCTGTTCTTGTATCTTCTCATTTTTCGTCCGGCGTGCAGCTTTGGCAAGATTGAGCAGGTGTTTGTGAATCTCCTCCATCGAAGAGAGCCCCATCCTTGAAGGATTGGCTTTGCGCATGGACGCGGACAGCCGCTGCACCTTTTCTCCCAGGTTGCCGGCTTTTACGGGCTTCTTTTCTTTTTTCTGTGCCTCGAGAGCATATTCATCCCGGAAAAAATCAATTATCTGATTATAACTGGTCATGTTTTATATGTTTATCATTATATTAGCTTAGAGTTCAAACACACTCCTGATACTGTTAAAGTGCAGAAATACTCCCTCATCGGCGAGTTTTTTGATATCCTCAACTGTGAGGGCATCGAAAGCGCTGGTCTCGGCGGTGTCGATCTTTACTTCTTCCGTTTTAAAATCGCCGGTAAAAAGATAGACATCCACAAAATAGTTGTCTCCCTCATCGGGATTTTCCCGCCTGTAAGTCATAAACAGGCCGCCTTTTGCTGCAGACAGATCCAGTCCGGTCTCCTCTCTGAATTCACGCAGCACTGCTTCTTTGGATGACTCGCCGGCTTTCACGCCGCCTCCGGGCACTTCCCAGCACAGCGGAGCCCATGATTTGTCTGCCGCCCTGCGTGTGACCAGGAATTTGCCGTCTTCCCTCTTGAGAACGCCCAGAACAGTAAGGTGATAGTCCCCGTCTTTCATATTCCAGTCATTCCGCTTCATTTTTCGCCCTGTCGGCTGCTTGAAGCTGTCATAGATATCCCAGTATTCCATAGTTTTACAGGGGCCTTTCTTCAGTCGCGATCCGGCGCTCGATCTGTTCTCGCACACTGATCTTTTCTTTTGTTTCATCCGGAAGGACGTTTTTCTTTCTCCCGGCTGTTCTTTTTTTGGTGCTTTTTGGCGGCATGGTCTGGTTTTGTGAGCGTTTGCAGCGGAAAACGCATACACCAAGAGGCGGTACGGTGATCTCGATCATATCCGGCCGCATATCACATTCCTGGGCGCGGGACGCTTTTGCTCTTGCATTTACGGCGCCGCTTCCGCCGTACGCGCTGCTGTCGCTGTTAAAGATCTCTTTATAAGTGCCTCTGAAAGGAACTCCGATCCGGTAGTTCTCATAAGTAAGCGCAGAGAAGTTGCACACTGCAAGGATAGTTTCATCGGGATCATCGGTCTTTCGCAGGAAGACCAGGATATTCTCATTTGCAGAGATATTGTTGATCCACTCAAAGCCGCTTACATAATAATCATCACGCCACAGAGCCGGTGAATTTAAATACAGACTGATCAGGTCTTTCAAAAAGGCTTTCATCTGAGGCCTCTGAACCATTTCCTCCCCGGGTGTGACCTGCCACGGTTTTTCATCCGCAAGCTCAATATCCTTAAGCAGGAGTTTTTTGCCGGGATGGAGGATGATATACCCCAGAAGGGCACGGATATTGGCAAGTTTATTCTCTGTTCTTCCGGGCATCTGCGAGTAAAGCGATCCGGAGGAAGAATCCGTATCCGATGAGGTGAGCGTGAGCATGAAATTCTCACTGTAGTGATAGACCATACTGAAGACCAGTTCGCCGTGGGAGCCGCCCCTGAAGAGCGGATCCAGCTGCATATAGCTGAGCACGTCACTGTTGAATCCGCTGTTCCATTTGTAATCGAAACCGAGGCAGTCATCACCGGCTTTTCCGGTCACCTTCGGCCAGGCGGTGTTTTCGGAAGCGATCAGGACCGCTCCCGGACAGGCATCATGGAATTCCCTGCTCAGCCTGCGCAGGAAATCGATCGCCTCCAGGTTCTCATTCCCGCCGTAAATATTGGCGATCCAACCGCCGTCCCCGCGATCGTAATCTAGATAAAGCATCGCGCTTACACGATCCAGCATCAGGCCGTCAGCGTGGTAACACCGGCACCAATAGAGTGCATTGGCGATCAGGAAATTACAGACCTGATTTCTCCCGTAGTTGAAGATTTTTGTCCCGAACTTCGGGTTCACACCCTGGCGGGGATCGTGGTGTTCAAAAAGACAGGTGCCGTCAAATCCGCAAAGGCCGGAAACATCGGACGCAAAGTGAGCAGGAGCCCACTCCAGAATAACGCCGATCCCGTTCTTATGAAGATAATTGATCATCCATGCCAGGTCAGCTCCGGTTCCGTACCGGGAAGTAGGCGCATAAAAGCCCAGGGTCTGGTAACCCCTGCAGTCATCATGCAGGTATTCCATCACCGGCATCAACTGTACATG
>JBGUOI010000105.1:0-22978 GCA_045118075.1 Porcincola sp.
TACCGGTGTGATCTTTTCCATCAGGTTTTTGCTTACCAGAAATGAGGTTCCCCAGGCAATAACGCAGACAAAGGAAAGCAAATGACCCTTCAGTTGTTTTTTCTTCATCTCTCTTGTCTGTTGTTTCTTTACTCCGGCTTGGTGTCCTCAGCAACTTCCTTGACGAAGTCGATCGTATCCTGGACCACGTCATTTACAACAGGTATGACTGTTTCATACGCTTTGTTCAGGGTATCCATTGCTTTTTTACCGGCCTCTTCAGCTTTCGGCTTCGCATCTTCTGCCATCTTCTTTACCACAGGAACTGCATCCTTGATTGCCTGGCGGACTGTCCTGACAGTTTCTTTTACCACCGGCTTCGCTTCCTCCGCAAATTCTTTTGCTTTCTCACATGCCTGCTTCCCAGCCTCTTTCGCCTTCTCCCGGGCCTGTTCAACGGTTTCGTCTGCTGCATCCTTAGCAGCAGCCTTGACCTGCTCCTGTACTTCTTTGTCAAGAAGCGGAGATTCGATTGTAACATTTACTTCTTTGATTACTCTTTTCTCAGACATTCGTATATCCTCCCATAGCTGAATCCGTATTATCTTTTTCTTCTATAAAACATAACAAAATAATATTCCTATTCCACGGGCACAGAAATATGTAACTCATTATTGCTATTTCTATAAAAACACTACAAATAACGATAGTATTACTCGTCCCCGATAATCGATGAACATATCTAAAATTATATTCATTTCCATGAATTCGCACAATAATACTATTACGCAGTAAGCAGGAAAAGTATCTCGTTGGAAGCCAACATCGTCACAACTCTAATCGTTTTCTGAATTCATTAAGTATTTAAAAGGGATTTCCACATTTCAAATCATGACGATCTGATAGTAGAAATCCCTATATTTCGAACTTCTCAGCCCCTGCTAATAAGGTCTGAAAGCAAACTATGTACCTAATAATTTATTTGGTAGAAACCTCGCTCATATCTATAATATCTGCATTAAGCCAAGGAAGAGTAACCTCTGCACCCATTACTGTTTCATAAGTGTAATCTCCAATACATACACCATAGATTGTTATAATATCATCTTCAAGTATTTTCATATCTACTATATCTGGTAAATATGTAATGAACATTACAGCATCATAATCAGAGTTAACAGCCAATCTAATATACCGCAATCCAGAGCCTGCATCACCTTCCTGCAGCACTTTTCCTCTGAACTTCATCTGTTCATTTTTAAAGCTATCCGGGTCTCTGGCAATTTGCGTATAAGAATAGTCCGCATTATATTCTTTCATCATAGCTTCTTTTTGTGCGGCCTCTTCAATCTGAGCTGAGATGCCCAACGCTTCTATCAATTCATCCGTTATGACACCATTTACATTTATCTTTTTTTCAGTTTCAAATGCAGTAATAGCTGCAGCTGTCTTACTCCCAGCTTTGCCATCAGGTGTTCCACAGTCAAATCCGGCATCATTCAAAGCTTGTTGAACCGCTTTCACAATAGATACATCTGTATAAACCGTTCCTATAACTTCTGTAGACAGTTCTGTTTCAGCTTCTGTTTCTATATCTGTATCACTCTTTTCAAGACTTTGTATCTGTTCTTTTAAATCTGCGATCTCAGCTTCTAATAACTCTACTTTTTCTTCTAATTCTACTTTTTCTGACTGCAAAGTAGCAATTGTCTCAGCATCATTCTCAGCTAATGACACTATTGGGCAAACACATATCATCATAGAAAACACGATAACAGCAATTGATACTTTTTTCATTTCATCCACCTCCTGAAACACTATGGATTTATTTTTACAAATAGATTTTACCATTTTTCAATTTCCGTTTGAATAAAATATTGTTTTTTATATATGTATTTTTATAAATTTGGTTATAAATGCTCTTCATTAACAAGTTGACCGGTATCAAGTCAAAACATGGTTATTTTATTTGAGAAATGGTATAATATGTGACAACGAATTAAGTAAAAGCCTTTCAAAAGGAATATAGAAAGGAGCACAGCTATGAATAAGAAAACAAAAGGATACAGCCTCACCTTCTTTTTGTGCTTGCTGACGGTTTTACTGATTGGTGTCGCACAGGCTGTATTTGCGGAGACCCATTACAGCGGTGATTGGGAATATGAAACCTACCGCGTATATGGTGATACTGCGGTCTATACAGAAACTGTACTGACTGAATATTATGGACATGATTCCTCCGTTACCGTACCTGCTGTTATCGACGGAAATACAGTAACAGGGTTAAGAAACACCTTCAGTGGCAATAGCTCGATCACAGCTGTGACTATTCCAAACGGAATAGCTTCTTTGGATTCAGCCTTTTACGGATGTTCGCAGTTGAAAACGGTAAATCTTCCGTCTTCTGTAACATCGTATGATAATGCGTTTTATGGAAGCGGGATCGAACAAATAACACTTCCCAAGGGGACCTATAGTTTGTCCAATGCATTTTCTTATTGTTCCTCGCTAAAAACCGCAGTCATTTCAGGAACGGCAACAAATCTTTATTCTACATTCGAAGATTGTGTAAATCTGGCGTCAGTATCAATAGCAGGCGTAAGTGATGGTGTTAATTGCAATTACGCCTTCTATGAATGTGAAAGTTTACAGTCTGTGACTATGCCAAAAGGCATAACCGAGTTAAATAATACATTCGAAAAATGCACCAGCCTTGCAACTGTGTATCTTCCCGAGTCCATTTCTGATATGGATTACGTTTTTACCTATTGTTACAAATTAAAGGATATCTATTTCTCCGGTTCAAAGTGTGAATGGACTGGAATGGTGAACAATTATTATAAAAATGATGGGGACAAACTCAGCCAGGCTGACGTTCATTATGCAAAAACCGATCAGCATATATATGACTACTCATATTGGTATGTGACGAAAGATCCTACGTGTACAGCCAATGGCCTGGAAGAGCGAGAATGTGATAGATGTGGTGCAAAAGAAACAAAAGCTGTACCTAAAACCGGGCATTATTATTATGATGACTGGGAAATAACAAAAGAACCTACCTGTACCACCGACGGGTTGGAAGAACGAATGTGTCAGTATTGCGATGCGAGAGAAACAAAAGTTGTACCCAAAACCGGGCATAACTATGGTGCCTGGGAAATAATCAAAGAGCCTACATGTACAGCCAATGGTGTGGAAGGTCGAGAATGCTCAGAGTGCGGCTCGGTAATAAAAAGAACTGTAGCTAAAACCGGTCATGATTTTTCTGACTGGGAAATACTCGAAGAGGCAACTACTTCAAGACGCGGGATCAAGGTAAGATCATGTCTTAATTGTGGCCTGGAGCAACAGGAAAAAATAACCACCGGCCTTGTCAAGAAAAACGGCAAATGGGTATACATTGAAAATGGAAAAGCATCACGCAAGACCGGCATCACAAAACGCGTTGATGGCAAAGGCGGCTGGTATTACGTTGAGAAAGGCGTATATAAGACCAATAAGACAGGCCTTGCAAAACGAATCGATGGCACGGGCGGCTGGTATTATGTCGAGAAAGGCATCCATAAGGCTAACAAAACCGGTATCGCAAAACGCATCGACGGCAAAGGTGGTTGGTATTACGTTGAGAAAGGCGTATATAAAACCAATAAGACAGGTATCACTAAGCGCGTTGACGGTAAAGGCGGCTGGTATTATGTCGAAAAAGGCATCCATAAGACAAATAAAACCGGCCTGACAAAACGCATCGACGGCAAGGCGGGATGGTATTATGTAAGGAAAGGTATCTATGATGCCAAGAAGACCGGCGTTGTTAAACGGATCGACGGTAAAGGCGGTCTATATTATGTAAAGAAAGGCATATATCAGAACAAATTCACGGGAACCTACAAAGACAGCAGTACCGGAAAAACCTACAATATTGTCAAAGGTATGGTGAAGTGAAGCAGATAGTTTCTGTAAAAATATTATGCCCACCAATTAGAAAACTAGTTAAAACAAGCCCGGGCGGCGCAAATGTCGTCCGGGCTATAATACATTCAGATAAACCGCCCCGTCACACTGTCCTCACACTTCCTGATTTCTTCCGGCGTCCCGCAGGCAACTATGCGGCCGCCGTCTTCTCCTCCTCCCGGACCCATATCGATGATATAGTCCGCAGCGCGGATCACGTCCAAATCATGCTCGATCACGATCACGGTTGCGCCGTGGTCGATCAGTGTCTGAAATACATTGAGCAGCGTCTCCACATCCTTCGGATGCAGTCCGATGGTCGGCTCGTCAAAGACAAACACCGAATCATCCTGCTGCCGTCCCATTTCTGAAGCAAGTTTCAGCCGCTGTGCCTCACCTCCGGAAAGCCCCGGGGTTTCTTCGCCGAGCGTCAGATAGCCAAGGCCCAGATCACGCAAAATCTCCAGCCGCGGGCTCACTGTTTTCATTTCTCTGCAGAAATCAAGGGCAGAATTGACATCCATATCCATCAGTTCCGGCAGCGAACGCTCCTCGCCGGATTTGTTGCGGAAGCGGATCTTCTTGGCATCGTTCCCGTAGCGCGAGCCACGGCAGTCAGGGCAGGGAATGTTCACATCCGGCAGGAATTGTACGTCCAAGGAGATCTGTCCGGTCCCGTCGCAGACCGGGCAACGGAGCGATCCCGTGTTATACGAGAAGTCCCCGGCTTTAAATCCGTACTGTTTCGCGGATTTTGTCCTGGCATAGATCTTCCGCAGTTCATCGTGTACATTGGCGTAAGTCGCCACGGTGGAGCGCACGTTTATGCCGATGGGTGTCGCGTCGATCAGCTTGACATGCTTTATTCCCTCCGCCTCGATGGACCGGATGCGGGAGGGCATCTTCCCGCCGCTGCAGAGCGCCTCCAGCGCCGGCACCAGACTCTCCAGAATTAGAGTCGTCTTGCCCGATCCCGATACGCCTGTGATCACGGTCAGTCCGGTTTTCGGAATGCTCACCGAGAGCGGTTTCACCGTGTGAATCTGGTCTGTTTCCAGGCGGATCTGGCCATTGGCAAATATCCCGGTATTACCGCCGCCCGCAGAATCACCATTTCCTTCGCTGCGCCGCGCCGGCTTCTGTTTCCCGGCCAGGTATCGGCCGATAACGGAAACATCGCTCTTCTCAATTTCCTCGACTGTCCCCTCGGCAATGACGGTGCCGCCTTTCACTCCTGCTTCCGGCCCCATCTCGATAAGCCAGTCCGACTCTTTAAGAATCTGCGTATCATGGTCGACCAGCAGGACAGAGTTCCCGTCTCTTACCAGATCATGCATAACGCCGTTCAGTCCGACGATATTGGCGGGATGGAGTCCGATAGACGGTTCGTCCAGCACATACAAAACGCCGGTCGTCCGGTTGCGCACTGCGCGGGCCAGCTGCATCCGCTGCCTCTCACCGGTTGATAAGGTGGAAGAAGCGCGGTCCAGTGTAAGATAGCCAAGACCCAGGTCCATCAGCCTGGCCGCAGTCTCCAGGTAAGCTTCGCATATGTTCTGTGCCATCGGACGCATTGCTTCCGGAAGGGAGGAGGGGACCGCTCTCACCCACTCGATAGAATCTTTCAGCGTCATCTCACAGGCTTTGTCAAGGGAAATGCCCATCAGGCGCGGCGCCCTGGCTTCCGGCGAAAGTCTTGTGCCATTACACTCAGGGCAGACGTCCTCCTTGAGGAATTTTTCCACTCTCTTCATGCCCTTTTCGTCTTTCACCTTATTCAAGGCATTCTGAACGGTCGCCACCGCGCTGTAGTAGGTAAAATCCATCTCGCCGGCCGTCGCGGTGTCCGCCTTCTTTGGCCTGTAAAAGATATGCTTCTTGATCATGGGCCCGTCATAGACGATCTCCTTTTCTTCGTCAGTCAGCTCCCTGAAGGGGATATCGGTCCGAACGCCCATCGCCCGGCACACATCGGTCATCAGAGACCACATCAGGGAATTCCAGGGGGCCACAGCACCATCGTCGATGGTAAGGCTCTCATCCGGGACCAGCGTGCTTCGATCCACCGTTCTCACCATGCCCGTTCCGCCGCAGCAGTTGCACGATCCCTGGGAATTGAACGCCAGCTCCTCGGCACCGGGACCATAAAAATGCTCTCCGCACTCAGGGCAGACAATCTCCTGCATCAGCGCCACCTGAAAACCGGGCTCCACATAGTGGCCGTTCGGGCAGCGATGCGATGAAAGTCTCGAGAACATCAGGCGCAGGCTGTTGAGCAGCTCCGTCGCCGTACCGAAGGTCGAGCGGATGCCCGGAACCGACGGCCTCTGGTGCAGCGCAAGGGACGCGGGAACATGCACCACATCATCGACATCCGCCCGGGAGGCCTGGGTCATCCGCCTCCGGGTATAGGTCGACAAAGATTCAAGATAGCGCCTGGAGCCCTCCGCGTACAGAACACCCAGCGCCAGCGAAGACTTGCCGGAGCCGGATACGCCGGCTATCCCGACGATCCCGTTAAGCGGGATGTCTACGTCGATATTTTTCAGGTTATGGACCCGCGCGCCGCGGACCTTAATTTTCTTGGGCTGATCCATGCAGTTTTTCCTCCTTGACCGGTCACTCCTGCAAAGCTTCACTCTCGTACGACAGCTCCCACACCTGCGAGTAAACATCCAAAGGATAGTCGGTGACGATGCACATCAGTACAAAGGCCTCGTACGGGTTAGCTGGGTAGATCCCCATCATGCCGCAGCGGCCCAGCAGCTCATTGACCGCGTCGATATACTGAAGATAGCGCTCCGCCGGCCAGTCCGGCTCCACTGTCTGGGCGTAAATGTAAAAAAGCAGCGTGATCAGGTCAAAACGTTCCACGGGATGCGACCGGTTCAGGATACCGCTGATTCGCTGCCGGCTCATCCGCCGGTTGGAAAACAGGGAAGCAAAGCGGCTGGCGGACATAGCCGTGAGATTGTTGTCCCGGTTGACCGGAATACCGCTACAGAGGGCTTTTTCCAGATCCGCGGGCCGGACCTGGTCAGGCGTAAGGTCCGCCTTATTACCCATGCGCTCGTTTTCTTCATTGTATTCATCGCAGATGATGGCGCAGCATTTTTCGTACAGGCTGCAAAATTCCCGATAAGCCCGGTCATCCGCCGCATTGCGGTTCTTCAGCAGGGAAAGATAGGTCAGGAGATTGGCCTGCGTCAGCAGCGTCAGCGTCGGTGACGCGTGCATGGCGTTCCATTTTTTCTCCGAAAAGCTTCCCGGCTGCATTTCCTCATACTGCTTTTGCAGGGCCGCCGCGTTCGCATAGGGGAGGTCATTCCGATAACAGAACCAGCAGATGATCTCGAAGGGATCGGTAAACCGGAAATCCTCCTCCTTGATGACCTTGGTCAGGAACTCACTGACCTCCTCGGGGTTCATACGCAGCGCGAAGCCCAGCACAAAGATCACACTCCGGCGCACGTTCGGCCGGGTCAGCCACAGCTTGATCATCGCCGTTTTCCTGGTGCTCGTGGGCGTAAAGGAATAAGGCGCCTGATTATCCTCCAGGCAGTCGCTGATCACCTTCTGGTAGAAGGAAGTCGGGACATCCCCAAAAGGCCTGTCGATCTCCAGTTTCTCGTAAATGTACCGCTTCAGGTAGTCCGGGAACAGCACCACTTCCATCTCTTTGGAGAGAAACTCGAAGATCATGTCCGCGTCCATATCCCGGAAATCATCCGAATCCATGACGCGGCTGATGCCGGCCGCTGCCCGCCTGGTGTATTCAAAATCCCTTATGGTCGAATCAAAATCATAGTCCAGCCAGCTGCTCATCGGTTTTCCCCTTGTCCGCTCATTACAGATCGATCAACTTCGATCAGAAAAACAGTCGTGTTGTCGGCGGCGCCTTTTTCAAAGACTTTGTCCCGGAGCATCTCCAGGCGCTCCTCCAAAGATCCCGGCCCGGAGAGAACCCGGGCGATCTCCTCATCGGAAAGCATGTCTGTTAAACCGTCCGAGCACAGAACATAGATATCCGCCTCGCGGTACGGCCACTCAAAAGCAGAGGGCTGCGGAAGGACTTCGTCGGTCATGCCGATGCACTGGGTCAGCGACCGGCGCCTGAACAAAGCGCTGCGGATCACATGATCCGTGGAAAGCTGCGTCAGAGCGCCGTCCCGGTAAAGAAAGCACCGGCTGTCCCCCACGTTGAAGCCGAAAACCGCCTCCCGGTCAAAGCAAAGCCCCACGGCCGTGGTGCCCGTCCTTTGGATCTTATTCTCTGCCGCGTAACTGCAGACTTCTTCATTCATCGCCAGGCAAAGCTCCTGCATGGCCTCATCGGCATCCTTCGAAAAACCCTTTTCCCGAAGAGCCTGCGTCTGCAGGCCGAACTCCTTTGCCGCCAGGCCGGAAGCCGCTTCGCCCTGCTGCTCTCCGCCCAGTCCGTCAAAGACCGCGATCCACTGTTTTTCCTCCGGGATAAAGGCTCCGGAGAACAGGTCCTCATCCCCGTGCGCCACAGGAAGGCTGCGTCCCAGGCACCAGAAATTGTCCTGGTTGCTCCTGCGTACCAGGCCGGTGCAGCTAAGGCCGGCATAATGCAGCTGATAATGGTTCATGTCTGTTTCTCCTTCGATTCGCCGGAAGCTGTTACTCAGTCGCGGCCTCCCAGGCTGAGTCATAGTCCTGGTAATACGTATATTTCCCGGTATTGCGGTTATATGTCACAAAGCCGTAGGGACAGCAGTTGATCAGGTAAAGATATTTATCCCCTGTCTCGTCGAAGATCTCGGTCCGGCCGTTGTACTCTTTTTGAATACCCTGATAGGACAGCGGGTATGTGCCATCATAGTTATTAAAATCTCCCAGGGAAGCGTCAACGGATACGCCTCCGTCGGTAAATGCGATCCTCACCTCATTATCTTCTCCGTTTTCCGTCCACGATGCGAAAACTCCCTCAAGGTTTCCGCTCCATTTAGGCCCGGAAAGCATGCCGGAGATCTGGCAGGAACTCTTTTCACCGCTGCACAGTACATTCTGGTAGAAAGTCCTGCTGCTGCTTCCTATCCGGTTCAGATAAACCGGTCCGAATTTCCTGCCCCCGTATTCTCCGAAGCTCAGATCGTACTCAAGCGTATCCTCAAGCATTCCCGCTACGGATGCATCATCGCTCCGTTCCTCGAGGCCGCGGATGATCTCATCCACCGATCCGTCCGGGTAACCTTTCCGGTACTCTCCGCTGTAAAGCAGAGCGGACATACTGCTGCCTGCTTTCCCGATCTGAAGGACATCGCCGCCTTTGATCTTGTAAGATCCGAACATATAGCAGGTGTGATCAAACTGATCTTTAAAGCCAAGGAGCATAATGTTTTTATCCAGGTTTGGAAGGACACTGAAAAAACAGGGCAGGTCACACACATTCCAGTTCCCCAGATCCGTTTTCACATCCATATAGTTATCGACGGAGGGTTCACTTTCCATCGAAAAACTGCCCCACAATACCGAGTCCGAGATCAGTCCTTTTTTTACCTTCTGCTCCTCCGACATCAGCGCATTCCGGTTCATATACAGAAGAGTGCCGCCTCCTGCGGCCAGGACCAGCAGCAGGAGGACAGCCGGGATCAGCTTTTTTCTGCGGGCGGGTTTTCTTCCGGTTTTTGCATAATCCGAGCGCTTTGCCTTCGCTTTTTCCGGTTCGGTACGCTCCGGTTCTTTTTCCTGCTTTCCGCCGCGGCACTCCATCAGCGCCTTGCGACAGAGTTCGAAGCTCGGGTACCGGTCTTCTTTCCGGTATGCGCAGCACTTCAAAATGACCTTGGCCGCTTCCGGGGAAGCATCGGCCGGTACGGGAAGTTCCTGCCCGCCCATTCTTTTGCGCAGCGCCTCTTCCCGGTCTTTGTAGAAGACCATTTTGGTGTCGGGATCGATGAAAGGATCCCGGTTGCGGTTCAGGAAACGGTACAGCACAAGTCCCAGAGAATACTGATCCGCTTTGGAATCGTAGGCCTCCCCGTGATAGATCTCGGGGGCCATGTAGGTGAAGGTGCCCCTCAGCGACATGTTCAGAGACGCATCCCCGATCTGCCTGGCAACCCCGAAATCACCGATCTTGAAAGTTCCGCGCGGGGAAACCAGGATATTCTCGGGCTTGATGTCCCGGTGGAGGATGCCCTTTAGCTCACAGCTTTCCATCGCCGAGCACAGCTCCTCCCCCAGCCGCAGGATCTCCTGCTCATCCATGGGATGGGTAAGCAGATAATCCTTCAGCGGAGTGAGCAGTTCCATCAGCAGGAAAACCGTCCACTCCATAGACCCTTCCTCATGCTCCAGCGAATAATCATAGATCCGGACCACATGATCGTTGTCCTTCAAAAGCTCCATGGTATGGATCTCCCCAAGCACGCTCTGGACAAGATTTTCGCAGTAGCTTGTCCGGTCGTGCAGGTCCGGATATTCATAGGAAAGCGCATTCTCCTCCGATTCATTGGAGGGAATGCGTATGATCTTAACGGCTGCGGTCTCCTCCGGATACCCTTCCTTGTGAGCACTCCAGACGGTGCCGTAAGAACCGGACCCCAGACTTTCCGTCAGGGTCCAGTCCGCCCATTTTGAGGGAAGATGAATGCTCTCATCCATGTGATCTTTGCTCCTTAAGCGCGTCCCGGCTTTACTGCCTTCGTAAAGCTGTTTCGCAAAGATTATATCACAGGATAAGAGCGGATGACGAGGTCAGAATGCCTTCGTGAAATACCGGCAGATCTGCTGGGCAGCGGAGCTGAGCTTCGAGGGAACCTGGAACCTGGAGGACATGTTGTGCTTAAGAGAGTCCGCGCTGACCTGATAGGTAACGGTTACCGTGCAGATTCTTCCAAGAGAAGTAAACATCGCGATCTTCATTCTCATCACCTTGGCCAGCTGCTGAACCGGCGTCGGAAGCAGGGTGAAATTCAGGTACCAGGTGGCTCTGTAGGTCCACACCTTGTTCGTTTTCTTCACCAGCTTTATTCCGCCTCTCTCAATCATATCCGTTCCGAGGCCCTTCGCTTTCTGGCTGGCCTGCACGCCGAGGATCTTCCTGGTCTTCGTATCGTAAGTCACCTTGAAAATATCTTTGCCGTACATATCCAGGCATTTGAATAAAGACTCGGAATACATCGGCGTATAGGATCTGGTCTTCGTCGCTTTCTTTGCTGCCGCAAAGGCACTACCGGGCATCAGCATCGAGATGGCCATCGCAAGGATCAATGCAAAGGAAACCGCCTTTTTCGTGATCTTACCGGATACAGTGTTCATTAAGTTTTTCATGGTAATTCTCCTTCCCGTCTGAGATATTTTTAATGGCTGACTGCGTTTTAAAAAGGTTACTTTGTTTTGTTGAGCCTATCTTACCGCAGCCAGGAAGGAGATCTGTAAAATTTACTTTCCCTCCAAAGAGGGGGGGTAAAGGGGGGTGCGTCAAAGAGGGGTCTTGATTGTTGCCGCATAAGCGCTGTTGCACAGGCCCAGCACTGCTGAGAGGATAAACAGTGTCTCAATGCCCAACACCTCCCAGATCCATCCGCCAAATAATGCGATAAGAATGGTAATGAGATGATTAACTGAAACACCTGTCGAGATGGTTGCCCTCACCTCTTCCGGACTGTCAGAGATATCCTGGACATAGACGTTGGATGCCATGGAAGCCAGGGAGATGATCGAATCCAGGATATAGTTCGCACAACATACAATAAACGCAATGTCTCTAGGAAATATGTGATGGGCAAAGCCATAGAAAAAACAGACGATCACCAGAATGAGTGTGTCTGAAATCATGACGATCTTATATCCGAGCCGGTCGATGATCTTTCCGACCAGAGGGGCGGCAAAGAAGCTGCACACCGCGGAAAGGGCAAACAGGACACTGATGACCATAGCGTTCGCTCCGTAAAACAGGACCAGCACATAGGGCCCGAAGGTAAAAAACACCTGTTTTCGTGCGCCGTAGAATACTTCGAGCATATAATACTTGGTGTATTTCCTGCGAAAGTAAAATCGGCGCTTGTCGGCATCCGGCGTGCTCTCGTCCGTCATACGCAGGCTCGAAAGACAGCCCAGGCAGATGATGCCGGCACTTACAGCGAAGGCTATGCGATACAGCCAGACTGAATTCTTTACCAGAAAGAATGCCGCAATAATGACCAGGTACCCGGCCAGCGTACCGATCTGCTGCAGTGCATTCTGCATGCCGAGAGCCTCGCCGCCTCTTCCCTCCCGGGAATACCGCAGTGACAGCGTATTCCTCATGCCAAGCTGCATGTGGTCCCCCAGAGAATATACAAAAATGCACAGGATCACCAGTACGCGGCCAGCGGGCACTATAGCCTGCGCCGCCATCCCGATCAGCATGAACACCGCACCGATCTTGTAGATGCGCTCTGCCGAAAAGGTGTACAGTGCCGCCAGCACAAATACCAGCATCAAGCCCGGCAGTTCGCGGAAGAACTCCGAAACACCCTTGTCGAAGCCGGACATTCCCACGACTTCCGCCAGATAGTTGTCGATGACGCCCTTGTAGATTCCATAAGCCAGTCCGAACGTGATCACGGACAGGAAAAAAGCCTGATATTTCGATTCGGGCCTGAATATTTCCGCCAGCCGCTTTTTCATGTTTCTTCTCCTTTAAGCCATTCATCATCCTTCTTCAGATTGTACCGATTTTTCTTCCCGGAAACAACTTCTGAATGGAGAATCAAGAAGCCTGGCATTTTCTGCAGGCAAATTTCCCCATTATCCGGATTAACGGACAGGGGGGGTGTGCTCCCGCCCAGGAACAGTGCGGCACCAGATGCAATAATGCAAGATAAAAAATATTTTTGCAATATATAGTTGACATTTCATGCAATGCAATATATAGTTGACATCAGTTGCTGAAGGAGGTGTCCGATGCGGAATCTGAAGATGAAATTTCGAAGGATCGAATTGGGAATGTCCCAGACCGAACTGGCCGGCAAAGCCGGCGTTACCAGGCAGACCATCGGCCTGATCGAGGCAGGCGAATTCAATCCGTCCATTAAGCTTTGCAACAAGATCTGTCGCGCTCTCGGCGTCACATTAAATGATATCTTTTGGGAGGAAGAAGAAAATGAAGATGAAGAATAATCTGGATGAAATGCAGGAACAGGAACTGCTTAAGATCGAGCACAACGGCTGCTGGCTTGCCTTCTGGCTGCTGCTCCTTTCCATGGTCGTGCAAAGCATTGCCTTCGGCGCCGCGTCGTCATTCAAGATCCTCGCAGGCGAATGGACCGTATTCATGATTCTGGCTCTGTATCTTGCCGTCGCATGCGCAAGAAAGGGTATCTGGGACCGGAAGATCCCGATGACCAATAAGGCAAATCTGATCATTTCATTGATCGCTGCACTTGTTTTAGGTCTCTTCAATGCCTTTATGATCTTCAGGAATTACCAGAAGCCCGTGGGAACAGCGGCGGCGGCTGCCATCACTGCTGTGATCACATTTGTCCTGTGCTTCGCAGCTCTTACGCTGATGATGAAGCACACTGAAAAAAGAAAGGCCCTCATGGAAGCAGAGCCCGCTGATGCAGACGAACTGTAAAGCATTAACTTTTCAAACTGCTCAGCAGCATTCCGCCAACCACCAGCACTACCCCGACCGCACCGCCCCATGTGACCGCCTCGTTCCACATCAGGTAGCAAAAGGCGCTGCAGATCAAGCCAAGATAGGCCAGGCCGCAGAAATCATTAAAGTTCATCAGCCGGATTCCTGCCAGGCTGCCCTTTTCCGGAAGAAGCAGGGGCGATGCCGTCACGATCCCGTAAAACATCAGCTTTCTGGTGCCGAGGAACGTATCGTACCTGTCCATGATCCGTTTGGCAAGGAACCCGTATAAAGCCCAGCAGAAGGCGGCGGCAAGCGCCAACATGTCGCCGAGCGGGTTCAGCTTCAGCACAAACACGCCGTTGAATACGACGAACAGAACGCCGAAAAATGCGATCCCGATGCCTGCGATCTCCCGGCCGGAGAGGTTCGCCGCGAAGGCGGAAACAGGGGACCGCAGAGGCATTAAAAGCAATCATATATCATAGCATGGTACAGAGACCGCTGAAGAATATTCAGCAGTCCCTGCTTTTCCAACCATATCGAAATCATTCACAAAGTGATTTCTATATGATCTCTATGGTTTTATGCAGCTGCGATGATTGAATGCTGGCGAAAACAACTTTCATGGCTGACAATACACTCTCCCCGCTCACAGCAGGTTCTTCTCCGCTTATGATCGAGGCGACAAACGCGTCTATAACACCAGAAACAATCTGATCGTTATTTTTCTGAATTTGTCCGGGATCATACAGCAGGCGGCTGCCGTCCTTTTTAATGATCTCTATCGGATCGAGCGGATTACCGCTTATTTTCATTATTCCTCCTGTACCGTAGATCGAAGTTGAATTATCGTTAGCGCCATAATAGGTCCAACTGGCTGTCACAGTACCTATTACTCCATTATCCATTTCAAAAATGCAGAGCGCATTATCATCAACCCCTATCAGACTTCCTTCCGAATCTTTTTTATCCAGTGTTCTCACAACTGCTGTAGTCCTTACAACCTTGGCATTTATCAGATACTGAATCAGATCCGTCTTGTGAACTCCCAAATCTGCCATGGCGCCCATACCTGCACGATTTTTGTCAAAAAACCAACTGTCAGGCCCCTTGTCAACGCTCCAGGTTTCCGGCCCCCGGTGACCAAAAGTACTGCGAAAAGTCAGCACTTTGCCGATCACGCCCTCTTCAATCAGATCCTTAGCCCTTCTATGCGCTTTCATCAGCCGCTGGTTCTGCCCGATCATGAGAAGCTTCCCATTCTTTTTTGCGGCCGCAACCATTCTCTCACAATCCTCAATGTTGGTTGCCATGGGTTTTTCACACAGTACATGCTTACCGGCAGACAGAGCTCTCACCGTAACCTCCGCATGCGCATTATTTGCCACGCAAACACTCACAGCATCGATCTGTGAATCCTTCAGCAGCTCCTCCAAAGAATTATATGCTTTCCCTCCGAACTTTTTCGCCATTTCCTGCGCACGCTGCAGATTAAAATCATAATATCCGATGATAAGTGCGTTCGGGTTTGCATGATACTCAGGAATATGTCTGACCTGTGCGATCTTCCCGCATCCTATTATGCCTGCTTTTACCATACTGGTCTCCTATCAGCTTTTGTGTGAAGTACAAGGTCATTTTCATTCGCCAGCTTCCAGCACACCGATTTGAATAGAACCTTCAGGGTAGACGGCTACAAGAGGCGTTCTGCCTGCATACTTTTCCTGCAGCTTTTCCAGAATATCTTCCCAGGACTTGTAGACCGGCGGCGCATCTCCCCGATAAAACTGTGAGATATCCTGGCGTGTCACCCCATCTGAATAGATCATAAGATCACGATCTGCGATATCAGCCGGCGGCACGTTGTCTTCATGCGGCGAAAAAAGCGGCATGCCCGGACCAAACAGATAGTGCCAGCCTACTCCTTCGCTGGCCGCTGACATTACGATAACCGTTCCGTCCTGTCTGATGCACTCCTTCTTGTGCTGGCCGAATACCGCAAAGCAGGTTCCGATCTGCTGATATTCTGTGTCTTTTGGATAAGAGCCGGTTATGACAATATCCGCATCCCGTACCAAGGGCGTACGCAGCATTTCTCCGGCCACCCTGCATGCCTCACGATGTGCACGGATATAATGACCCGCAAAGCATGCCGCAATTTCCATCCGATCATTCAATACGACATTAACAATGAAATCCAGGCCGACCTTGCCTACGATCGCTTCCATATTCTTACGCATAGGGTTATCCGGATTGCATGTATTAACGGCAAACGAGCGGTTTTTCTCTTTATCCGCGAACACAAGTGTATGATTTTCAATCAGTGTTTCAACGCCTCCAATACCCGGTATGACCGCTTTCGCACCGCCGGAATACCCCGCCAGGATATGCGGCTCAATGCAGCCCACTGCTATATGCAGCTGTGCATCCATAAACACCTTGTTGATCTTGATCACCTGTTGTTCATCCGAAATCGTAACCAGATCAGAAGCAAATGGAGAATGGTTCAATACCTGTACATGATCCAGTACCCAGCTCCCGACTTTGATTTCCATCTCTTTGCGGGTCATAGGGCGATGCCCGCCCAATGCAATCAGTACTCTGATCTTGTCATAAGGCATTCCTGCATTATGAAGCTTTTCAATCAGAATCGGCAAAAGCACCGCACCTGGTGTAGGCCGGGAAATATCATCCATAATAATACAGGCTGATTCTTTGCCGGCCGCCATTTCCGACAATGTGACCGTTCCGATGGGCTGATCGATTTGTTCTTCGATTTTCTCCCCGGAAAGCGCCGGGGCTTGCGCATCACAACAAATCCGCACTTTCCAGTCATCCGGAAAAAACAGACTTCTGTACGACTGTTCATACCACTGTCCCCAGGGTACACGTACCTCCTGCATTTTTACTCCTTCCCTATATCCTTTGTCACAATCACATCACTGTCAAATCCCAATATATGGCTGACCAGCACATCCCCCGTATGGGTCGGAGCACAGATATGCAGCTTCCTGATCTCTTCCATGACTCGGAAAATATCTTTTTTAGGCACAGGATTTGTCAGTCTCACACTGCACAGGGGAAGTTCCCCTCCTTCCACCTCAACGCTGGATGCAATCGTCCGTCTCGGATCTGTCAGTTCCTGTATCGCATATTCCGCACCCCGTCTGCACTTATTGCCCGTGACGCAAAGGACTTTATCTCCCTCATACTCTGCTTCAATACTGCACCCATTCGGGCAGATTATACATGTGAATGATCTTTTCTCACTCACAGACCATCACCTCCACATCTGAGTCATCGCTTAATGTGTCTGCAGTAATCTGCATCTGTATCATTTCAGCCGGTATCGCTTTGGGTAATTTCATGGTTTTCACTTCTTTCCCGTTTTGCGTCACATATACCATGCACCTGCCAAACGGTCTCCGTACACGGAACGAAAGAACAAAATCTGATTTCCCATTTATTTTCTGAGGAATAACATGACCGATCATAGAGCCGGCATGAATGGACAAAGCACTCTTCTCAAGTCCGTTCTCCGCCAGATATTGCCGCACGCCCTCCGCCAGTGCTTCCGCTTCCTGGGAAACAAAATCCACCAGATCATGTACATGCAGTACATTGCCCGCGGCAAAAATACCGGGCACACTGGTCTGAAAATGTTCATCCACCACAGCTCCCTTTGTGTGATCATCAATCAGTACGCCCGCTTCCCTCGACAATTCATTCTCCGGGATCAAGCCGACAGATAAAATCAATGTATCACAGGAAAAATCTTTCTCAGTCCCTTCAATCGGACGCAGTTTCTCATCAACCTTTACAACCGTCACGCCTTCGATCCGTTTGTCACCTTTGATCCGAACCACTGAATGACTCAGATACAGCGGAATATCATAGTCATGCAGGCACTGCTCAATATTTCTCGGCAGCCCGCTGGGATAGGGCAATACTTCAAATACAGCTTTTACATGTGCACCTTCCAGGGTCAGCCTTCTGGCCATGATCATGCCTATATCTCCGGAGCCCATGATAATCACTTCACGTCCGACCATGGTGTTGTAGAGATTAATATAGCTCTGTGCGACACCTGCCGTGTAGATCCCGGATGGCCGGGACCCCGGAATCTGCAGCGCTCCGCGTGTTCGTTCACGGCAGCCCATCGTCAGGATCACCACCTTTGCCTGTACTTTCAGCATTCCATCCGGCGAAACAGCTGTTACGATTTTTTCCGGTGACAGATGTATCACAGTTGTGTTGGTCCTGCATTCAATTCCAAGTGCAATCACTTCCTGTATGAAGCGTCTGGAATACTCAGGTCCGCTCAGAGTAACCCCGAACCGGGTCAGTCCAAAGCCATCATGGATACATTGCCGCAAAATACCACCCGGCTGTTTTTCCCTCTCCAGAATCAAAATGTCTTCCACACCGCTTTTTCTCAGCTGCAGTGCAGCTGCCAGGCCGGCCGGACCGCCTCCTATAATAACGACGTCTCTTTTGTACACGATGGCTCACCCCCTTACTGATCCGGTAAATAAGTATGCGCCCGGTCTGTTCAGCATGATCTCCTGCCTGTCCAGATTCTTCTCTTTCATCAAAAGATCAGTTATCCTGGTTTCACAATATCCGCCCTGGCAGCGTCCCATCGTTGCCCTCGTTCTGTATTTAATTCCACTGATCGTTGATACGCCAAGAATATTATGGATGGCCTGTTTCACTTCCGCCTTGGTCACACACTCGCAGCGGCAGAAGATCTCTCCATACTCGGGATTCTCACGGATCAGTGCAGCCTGCTGTTCATCACTGCATTGCGCAAACCGTACAATCCCCTTTCTCTCAGGCATAAAATCCGCACGGGGTGAAAGGCCCTCTTCTGCAGCCACTATCGATGCGATCCTTCGTCCCAGCGGCAATGCGCTTGTGACACCCGGCGAGTTAATGCCAACAACATTCACCGTGTTCGGGTTGTCCCTGCTGGTTTGGATCTGGTAATCCAGTTCCTCCGTCCCTTCCGGATTTTTCAGAGACGGGAAGACGCCTACATAATTGCGGATAAAAAATTCCCGACGTACACAGGAAAACATGGAGCTCCCCACCTTTTCAAGCATTTGGAGCATCGGTCCTGTTGCCTCATAATCATCCCCATCCCCTATATGTTCAATGGATGGGCCAACCAGCACGTTACCATCTATCGTCGGAGTTACATGAATATCAAAAACAAAGTTTTCATCAGGTGCCGGATAAACCGGATGAGACAGCATACTGCTGACTCGTTTATCCAGAATAATATATTCTCCTTTGACTCGATCCGGCTTATAAGGATAATATCCCAGCATTGCAGAAAGCCGGAAGGAAGAAATGCCGGCACAGTTGATCACCCAACGGCTTTTTACTGTACCTGAGGAGGTTAAAACAGAAAACGTCCCGTCACTTTCCCGGTTCACTTCTCTGACTTCATGCCCAAACAGATAACTGACGCCATTCATCGCTGCATTTTCAGCCAGTGCGATCGTATAAGAGAACGGATCCAGGATTCCCGCTGTTTCTGCCAGCAATGCTCGTTCCCCCTCGACATCCGGCTCCAGTTCCTTTAGCTGTTGTCTGTCCAGCATGCGAAGGCCTTTTATACCATTATCCATTCCTCGCTGCATCAGCCGGTCAAGCTGCTGCAGTTCCTGGTTGGTGCTGCCTACGATCAGCTTGCCGCACCGTTTGAATGGTACATCCAATTGTTCAGCAACCAATTCAAATTCCGCGTTTCCCTCTAAACAGCATTCCAGCCGAAGAGTATCTTTTTGATACAGCACACCGGAATGCAGCAAGCCCGTATTGCGTCCGCTCACACCATTAACTACATCCTGCTCTCTCTCCAAAACACATATCCTCAGGTTGTAGCGGGACAGCTCCCTTGCCGCAGCGCTGCCTACCACGCCACCTCCGATAATTGCCACATCATATAATGCACTCATTTTATTATGTCCTCATCCTTTCACAGCGCCAGCCACGATTCCCTGCAGGATATATTTCTGGAAAACGGTAAAGATAATCACCGGCGGAATAATCCCGATGATAGAAGCTGCCGCCATCACATGCCAGCGAATAGTGGTATCCGTCAGCAGACTGTATACCGTTAATGTCAGCGGATACAGTCTGGAATCAGAAAGCAGGAACAGCGGCACGACAAATTCATTATAGGTATTAACAAATACAAAGATTGCTCCAACTGCGATCCCCGGTCCGCTTACCGGCAGGATCACCCTTGTCAGCAGCTTAAGATAACTGCATCCATCAATCTCGGCAGCCTCGTTCAGTTCTCTGGGAAGCGTAGCAAAGTAACCCTCCATAATCGTAATCACCAACGCCAGGTTCATAGCTGTATATACCAGCACAAGACTGAACGGATTGTTTAAGATATGCATTGAATTAAACATCCGGTAAATCGTCGGCAAAACCACAATACCAGCCATCATCTGCGTCAGCAGCAGCAGAAACATGATCGGCACCCGCCATCTGAAACGATATCTTGCAAGAACATAGGCTGCGGGTACAGAGATCACAGTAGTAAGCAGCGTAGCGGAAGCAGCATATATAAAGCTGTTCAGAATCCGGCGGATAATAAGCAAAAACGCATCCAGGTAATTCCTGATTTCAAAGTAATGCGGAAAGAGCTGCGGCTCCAGCATATTGCCATAAGGTGTCAGCGACACGATCAATGCAGTATAAATCGGAATAACCGCAAAGAGCATGAGAATAACACACAGGAAGAAGCGCAGTATTTTGCGGGGAGTACTGATTTTATACATCCGACTCGCCTCCTTCCTGGATTCTCCAGTAAATACAGCTGATCAGAAACAGAATCAGAATGGCTATAAGCGACCACGCAGATGATGTTCCCATATTCTTCATGCTGAACATTTCCTGATAGATACGCATGGAAATCGTTTTGGTAGCATCTACCGGTCCGCCGCCGGTCATACCATAAATTATGTCAAATACCATAAATGTCCAGACTGTGAGTACGATCAGCGTGCTCATCGTAATTTTCCGCAGGTTCGGCAGTGTGATATACCATAAACTCTGCCAGTAACCTGCTCCGTCCACTTTCGCTGCATCATATAATTCTGCTGATATGGTTGTAAGCGCAGAATAATAGTTCATGAAGGCAAAGGGCATAGCACGCCAGATCCGGGCAATGATCACGGATGCCAGCGCGTGTTTATAATCAAGAAAACTGATGGATGTCTTAATCAGTCCCACTTTCTCCAGGAACACATTGATGATGCCAAAATCCGGATTGTAGACAAACCTCCAGCAGGACGCAACAATGATCAGCGGTATTGCATATGGCAGAAGACCAACGGAAACTACAATTCTCTTTACCTTAAAACTATCATTACAGATCAACGCCAAAACCAGACCAAGCACCAATGCAGGCAATACTGATCCAAAAGTCCAGACAATCGTTGTCAATACAGTTTTCGATATATCTTTCTGTATCAGTTGGAAATTTTTCAGTCCTACAAAAGTCCCTGCACTCTTGCCGGTAAATCCCCAAAAAGCACTGATACATACATTGATAAGCGGATACAGATAGAGCATCGTCAAAACGGCCATCATCGGCAGCAGCGAAAGAATAATGCGCCTGCGAATATGTTTTTGCATGCCATCCTCCTCTGATCACAAAACATACTTACATGCAAACAATCAAAGCCATCCGGTCCTTGTCGCACCAAGAATCGGATGGCCGGTCTTTTATGGCATTATTCAATTATTCGTTTCTTGCCGTCACACCTTCTACCGCTTCAACCGCCGCATCCATAGCTGTCTGTGCATCTATCTGGCCCAGGATCAGCTGCTGCCAGACCTCTTCCAGTACGGTATAATATGCTGCCGGTGTTGCGCTGTTTTTACCAATCATACCGTAAAGCGTGTCTTCCTGAGCTGCGTTGTAGAACTGCTTCCAGAAATCATACTGGAATGCTTCATCCTCAAATTCCACCTCATAGAGGGGCGCACTGCCGTATGCGATATGATGTGCCTTCAGGTTTTCCGGTCTCATAAGGAACTCAATCAGCTTTGCAGATGCTTCTGCTGTTTCCTCGCGGGTAGCGACCCAGCCGTTCGTGCCTGCCCAGTCGATCTTCGTTCCTTCAGCGTACTGCGGAACAGGTGCAACGCCGATAATACTGTTATCCAGATCATCGCCGAAAGCTGCAGTAAAGGTAGGCACCGCCCAGGGAGCATCAATGATCATAGCCAGCTGGCCATCCCTGATCATGGGACGAAGTTCTCCGCGGCCATATTCTGTCGGAGAAGTCTGGAAATATGCGCTCAGTTTGGAGAGATATTCCAGTGCCTCCAGACCCGCTTCTGTGTTAAACAGCGGATGACTCTCCGCATCCAGCATAGGTGCATTATTTGCCTGTGTCACAAAAAGGGCTACAAACTCTTCCAGCACTTCCGAACCGGTGATCGCCGGACAGCCAAGCGGGGCCGCTTCCGTTTTTTCTGCTATCGCTTCACAGGCCGCCAGCAGCTCATCCCAGTTGGTGGGCGGCGCATCCGGATCAAGACCGGCCGCCTCGAAAACCTCTTTGTTATAATACAGAACAAAGGTATCTACAGAACTGGGAATATAATAAAGTCCGTCCATATCGCCGGCGTCCACCAGTTTCCAGACGCCTTCAGAGATCTGACTTGTAAAATCTTCTCCCAGATACGGAGAAAGATCTACCAGATGCGGATTTGCCGAGGAATCGTGCAGCTTGTTATCCCACCAGAAAATCACATCCGGCTGATTGCCGGCCTCGAAATAAGTTGGATATGTCTGTATCCAGCCAGCCCAGGACTCATACATGATATTCACATCAATATCAGGATTCTCTGCTTCAAAAGCTTCTACTGCCGGTTCCATAAACGATGCAACTTTTTCTTCGTCACCCGGACGCAGAATTGTGATCTCTGTTTTCCCAGCTGCCATTGCGCTTATGCCCAGCGCCACGGTCAGCATCCCTGCTGTTGCCAGCATACTGCAAAGTCTTCTGTCTTTCATGTTACCCTCCTTCTTAGTAGTTTTTATTAACAGTTTTATTACTGACAGGCGGCACTGCGCTGCCTGTCAGTTATAATCAGTCACATTCAGCCAATATAACCATATGTTTTCAATACTTCTTCCAACTTCTTCATGGTTTCCGCCGGGAGTTCATCAATCACCGGTTTTCTGCAGTATCCGGCATCTACGCCGCGCATGCGAAGACCTGCTTTGATGATCTGCAGCCATTTCACATTACCGCTGCTGTCAGGCTTAATAAACAGATCCAGATACGGTCTCATCTCTTTAAACACAGCATCCATTGCTTCTTCAAGCTTCCTTTCCTTAGCCAGACGATACACATGTGTATTTTCCTTCGGGAAAAGATTACCGGTGCCGACAACCCAGCCATCAGACCAGCA
>JBGUOI010000106.1:0-4325 GCA_045118075.1 Porcincola sp.
GTGGAGATCGGCATCACCAGACGGGGAAAATACACCTTGCCCAGAATGCCGCTGTTGGCGATGAATGTATCGGACGTCTGGGTCAGACAGCCGGAGAAGTAGCCCCAAAGCACGTTGCCGCTGAGGTAGAACACGAACGCCGGCACCCCGTTGGCGGACAGACCCGCAATGCTGCCAAATACCAGTGAGAATACAACCGTCGTCAAAAACGGCTGGATCACCGCCCAGGCAGGGCCCAGCACTGTCTGCTTGTACATCGAGATAAAATTTCGCTTGACAAACAGAAAAACCAGGTCTTTATAGTGGGTAAGTTCCCTGAGATGCAGATCAAACCAGCCCGTTTTCGGCCGGATGACCGTTGTTCGAATATACTCAGCCATGATTCTTTTCCAGCGCCTCCAGTATTTTTCCTGCTATATACTCCGGGGTGCAATCCGCATATTCCGATTCAATATACGCCCGATCCACCGTTTTTCCCTTATTCAGCAGACAAAAGCGCATAAACCGGTCCGCGGCCGCATCCAGATCCGGATCCTGCTCCGACAGGTTCAGACACAGCGGGTATCGGTTTGTATAGTACAGCGTTGGGCAATCCTGCATTTTATAAAAATTCACCACAGGTTTTCCCGTATTGATGTATTCCAGCGTCTTTGACGGCATATGCACCGGCAAGCTGTTGCCGATATTGATGAGGATATCCGCATCCGCCATGGCCTGCAGCGCTGCTTCGTAGGGCTGCTGCGGCATGGTGATCAGTTCTGCTTTCGTCTGCACATCAAATTGCTTGGTCAACGTTTCACATTCGCGGCCCATAAAAGTCACACAGAAACGTTCATCCAGCCGTGACAAGATATCCAGAAAATACTTTGGCGAGCGGATATCGGAACACATCCAACCAGTAAACAACAGCACGATTTTATCCGTTTGTTTCTGCTTCGATATGCCTAGCGCTGAATTGCAAATCATCGGGAACCCAACTTCTTCAATCGATATTCCATCGGCTCGTCCCAAATTGCTTAATGCCTCATGGATGAATGGTGTTGTAAGCATACAATCCGTGTTTTTGAAAATTGAATGCAGTGTCCTGTTTCGGTAGTTCGTGCCTTCCAGGCCTTGAGTGCATTCGGGCGGATCCATGAGATATAAAACAGAACGGATATTTTTGTGATTACGAATTATATCTGCAGCAGAAAATGGCTCTGAGGAAACTAAGAATGCATCAAACGGGAACTCTATTCGGATTTCTTTTATCGTGTGAGCTGCAAGCTTTGTAGTAATATAATCAGATTGACCTGCATGATCAAACAATTTAGAAGCTGCTGGGTATAACAACTTTCGCCGAAAACCAGACACTATGTTTGTATTTAACCGATATAGTTTTGCGCCATAAAAGGTTTCTTGCTTCTGCACAACACTTTTGCCGTTCAGAGATAATACCCTGATTTCATTTTCTTGTTGTAAAAACGGGATCAGTTTTCCCAAAAGATTCGCATTGTTACTTAATCTTGGAAATATTTCTCCTGTCACTATCAAGATTCTCATTCTACCTCTCCACCAACAATTCTGGATGAGATTCAAAAAAAGCTTTTCTTGAAGAAGTCGGGATCTGGTTAAAATCTATCGCCTTCGCTTCATTCTTTTTTGCGTATTCGTCAATCGTACAAATAGCTTTAGCCGGATTCCCTGCCAACACAGTATGTGCCGGGAAACTGTGTGTCACTACGGCTCCGGCACCGACAATACAATGATCTCCTAAAGTAACACCATACATTACTATGCTCTTCATGCCAATAAAGCAGTCATCTCCGATGCATATTCTTCCTACAATATCAGTCTTTCCTGGAACTGCTTTAATGATTGCATTATCATGTGTGCAGAATGTGACATCGGAACTGATCGTAACGCGATCCCCAATCTGGACCAGCGTTGGTTCGGTTGAACTTATATCTGTAAAAATACGGCAATCATTTCCGATAGTAATTCCACGTTTGCGCAATTCCATAATTCTGATTGCCATATTATCCATTCCTTTAAACCGTCGGAAATAAAAAAATTTAAGTCGGTTTCGCACGAATTGAAACATCAGGTCTCACTCCATTTTAAAAACTAATACTGTCCATTCATGCAATGGCATATGCTTTTATGAAATAATCAAACCATTTCATCATTTCTCGGCAGTACAAGTCTCAAGCCAGTCGACAATCGGCTTTACTGTAACGCGCATGTCGCAAGCCGTTTCTGCAGTTGCTCGGATTCGTTTTCCGATATGTCTCGGATCAGCGTCGTCATAAAGCCCGTGGTAAAACGCCAGAATCTTCTGAAACTCCACAGGGCTGTCGTCGTAAGGCACGATCAACTGATAAGGATCATCCACCAGCAGATAATCCACCGGTGAGGACGTGAGGATCGGCAAGCCGTATGCTGCATATTCTCTTGATTTCAATGAACTGCTGACCGGATAATCCTTGCGGTGTCCGCCCAGCACATCCACGGCCAAATAGCTCTGTGCATAGAGGTCCCGCAGTGCCTCGCCGGACTGTCTGCCATGGAAGATGACATGATCCTCCAAATGATACGTCTGTACCATGTGCTGAAGCTCCGGCAGGATGTCGCCGACCATGTGATAGGCGATTTGCTCTGTCCCGCCAATGGCATAGTACCGGTGTATTCCCTCGATCATCCGGTCATACCCATGCCAGAAGGCATTGGCTGCCACAGAGATGATCTGAACATTCCCGGGTGTCGGCCGCTCCGGCAGTATCACTGTTGAAAAATCAAAACCGTTCATCAGCTTGATACAAGGCACGCCCCAGATCTCATTCTGCCCATAAAAGGTCACTATGCGGTCCAAATACTCAGCACACCTTGGGCCCCAGCGGATCTCCTTTTTGCGGAACGCCCGATTCGCCGCAGAGGTTCGCTGCTCCGTCAAATAAGGATAAGTCGGAACCTCGTAAACGATCTTGACCTTCGGATTCTTCCGTCGGATGGCGCGCAGATAACGCACAAAGGAGGCGTCGTGATAGACCTGGCGAATATAGAGAAAATCAGCATCGTCAAATTCACCGTTGTACTTCCATCTGCGCCAAGCCGCTGTGTAAGGAAGCCTGCGAATGATTTTTTCCGCAATACTGCCCGTATAGTGCACCGGCGGCAGGATCACAAGTTCGCAATCCAAATATTGGGATAGCGCCTTATGCTGCGCTCGGACCTTCCTCTCCACGCCGGATTCCGGGCCAGCATTGCCGGGCTCCACCGGTGCAAACAAATAATAGCCCCTCATTGTTTACAGTCTCCAAAAGCGGTACCCTGCCGCCTCGCAGGCTTGCTTGTCCAGAACGCTCTTTACATCAATGAGGATTCTCTCACTGCTGTCCCGAGGAAACAGCGCTTCCAGATCTGTCGGCCCCATGGCACGAAACTGTTTGTGCGCCACCGCCAGGATCACGCAATCCATGTTCTTGACCTCGCACAGCGGCGTCAATGTCACGCCATATTCCCGATACGCTTCCTCAGCATCTGCCTGCGGATCCACGATCACAGGACGGATCCCGTATTCCGTCAGCCGTTTGATAATATCGATGACCTTACTGTTGCGGGTGTCCGGACAGTCCTCTTTGAACGTCAGGCCAAGGATCGCGACCCTGGCGTCCCGCACGACTTTTCCGGCAAGGATCAGCTGCTTGATCGCCGCATCCGCGACAAACGCTCCCATACCGTCGTTGACCTTCCGGCCGGAAAGGATGATCTGGCTATGGTAGCCCAACTTCTCCGCTTCATAGGTGAAATAATAGGGGTCTACGCCAATGCAGTGTCCGCCCACCAGGCCGGGATAGAAGCTCAGGGCATTCCACTTGGTCTTCATACCGTCGATGACTTCACGGGTATCGATGCCCATGCGGTCAAAGACCATGGCGAGCTCGTTCATAAATGCGATATTGATATCCCGCTGGCTGTTCTCCACCACCTTGATGGCCTCAGCGGTTTTGATGGTGGACACGGGCACCGTTCCGACCTCGATGATCAGATCATAGACTGCCCGGATTTCAGCGAGGGCTTCGCCGTCCATGCCGGAAACGATCTTGCGGATATTTTCCAGCCGATGAACCGGATCACCGGGGTTGATACGTTCCGGGGAATAGCCCACCTTAAAATCTTTGCCGCAGCGCAGGCCGGACTCGCGCTCCAAAATGGGCACGCAGACGTCCTCCGTGACGCCAGGATAGACCGTGGATTCATATACAACGATGGACCCTTTTTTCAGATTCCGCCCGATGATCCGGCTGGCACCCTCCACCGGACTCAGGTCCGGCGTGTGGTCGGCG
>JBGUOI010000107.1:0-7170 GCA_045118075.1 Porcincola sp.
ACCTGTATTTTACCATGGATAGCCCGGGAATGCAGTAGCTATCAGTGTTTTAAGCAACCTGTCAACTGATTGAGCAGACACTAATTAAATATTCTTAAGAGAAAGGACATAATATGGCAGATATGAAACTCACGTCCGCACCGGCGGAACGGCTGTCGGGCATTCTCGTGCACCCGGTCTCTTTCCCTTCCCCCTACGGAATCGGAGACCTGGGTTCGGGAGCTTATGAATTTATTGACTTTATGGAAGGGGCCGGCCAGCATCTTTGGCAGGTGCTTCCGATCGGACCCACCGGTTTCGGCGACTCTCCCTATCAGGGACCTTCCGCCTTTGCCGGTCAGACGCTTCTGATCAGTCCCGAAAAGCTGCTCGAGAAAAAACTGCTTCACAGCGATGACCTCGGAGATATGCCGCAGTGGGATCCGCACCGTGTTGATTACGGTCCTGCGATCGAATACAAGAACCGGCTGCTGCGCAAAGCCTTTGCCACTTTCCGCCACACCCCGGATAAAACACTGCTCGAGGATTTTGATCAGTTCTGCAGCGATCAGGCCTACTGGCTGGATGACTACAGCCTGTTCATGGCGATGAAGGATGCCAATGAAGGCCGGTGCTGGCTGGATTGGGATGAAGACCTGCGCTCTCCCTCGAGGGATACAGTCCGTACTTATGTTCACGAACACGCCGAGGAGATCCGCTACTATAAGTTTGTGCAGTTCATATTCCAGACCCAGTGGGAAGAACTGAGGGCATACGCGCATGAAGCAGATGTCATGATCATCGGGGATATCCCGATCTTTGTAGCGCTTGACAGCTGTGATGTCTGGGCAAACAAGAAGTACTTCCAGCTTGACACGAAAGGATTCCCTACCGCCGTCGCCGGAGTCCCGCCCGATTATTTCAGCGCGACCGGCCAGCTGTGGGGCAATCCGCTCTATGACTGGGAAGCGATGGAAAAATCCGGCTATTCCTGGTGGGTAGCCCGTGTCAGGCGCCAGCTCGAACTTACCGACATCTTAAGAATCGATCATTTCCGCGGCTTCGAAGCCTACTGGTCTGTCCCCGCGGGAGAAGAGGCCGCGATCAACGGCGAATGGGTCAAGGGTCCCGGGGCGAAGCTCTTCAACAAACTGAAAAAAGAGCTCGGCGACGATCTGCCGATCATTGCGGAAGATCTCGGCGTCATCACCCCCGAGGTGGAAGCGCTTCGGGATGAGTTCGGCTTTCCGGGAATGAAAGTCCTGCAGTTCGGTTTTGAGAATCTCTCAGACGAGATCTATATCCCGCATTTTTACCGGACGACCAACTGCATCTGCTACACCGGCACTCATGACAACGACACCACCATGGGCTGGTACGCAAATCTTCCGGAAGAAGCCAAAGACAGGATCCGCCGTTTCGGCAACACAGACGGATCGAGGGTCAGTCTTGACTTTATCCGGTTCGCTCTCGGGTCCATCGCACGGTATGCGATCTTCCCGATCCAGGATCTGATGATTCTGGGAAGCGATGCCAGAATGAACCGGCCCGGCGTTGCCGCCAGCAACTGGAGTTTCCGCTACAGTGCCGACCAATTGAATGACTGGCACCGCCGGTGGCTTTTAGAGACTACCGAACTGTTTGGAAGAAAAGCCCGCACAGAAAAAAAGAAAGGTCCCGCTCCCGAAACGGAAGCGTGATCTTTCCGGAGGAGATAACATGAGAACGTTGCTTTTGCTGCTCTCCATCATTGTTTTCTTCATCTTTTCGCTCATCCTGTTTCCCGTCACATGGCTGATCGGGAAACGTTCTCCCGCAGCGCAGGAGAAGATCGAGCGCACGGTGGTGCGCGGCTTTATCCGCTATGCCCTGTGGCTTTCGGGAACGAAGGTCACCGTGATCGGCCTGGAGAACGTTCCCGCAGACCGGAGCGTTCTGTATGTCCCCAACCACCGCAGCTATTTCGATATCCTGCTGCTCTACAAGGATGTGACACGGCAGACCGGTTTCCTTGCCAAGAAGGAAGTCGGCAGGGTGCCTGTCCTGGGCCTTTGGCTGAAGCGTCTGGGCGGACTGCTGCTGGACCGCGAAAATATTAAAGAAGGGCTGAAAACGATCCTCGCTGCGATCGAGGAAGTCAAAAACGGCATCTCCATCGTCGTGTTTGCCGAGGGGACCCGCGGAAAGGACGGCCCGGATACGAACCTGGCGCCGCTGCATGAAGGTTCTTTTAAGATCTCGGTAAAATCAGGCTGCCCCATCATCCCGGTATCGATCACCAACTCTTCGGCGATTCTTGAGGATCACTTCCCGTGGATCAGGTCTACCCGGGTCATCGTCGAATACGGGACGCCCATCGATCCCGCTTCTTTGACCGGAGACGACCGGAAATTCATCGGCCGTTATGTTCACGGGATAATAGAGGATACGCTTAAGAAGAACCGGGAAACCTTAATGTCTTAAGCAATTTGGCCAAATTATATTGTTCTCAAGATATTAAAAGAGATGTATCGCTTCATCCGTTACTAACGGTGAAACCGATACATCTCTTAATTAAGTTTCAGTAAATATCTTCCTGATCGATCTCGCCCGCATCAGACATTCCGTCATCTTCAGACAATGCCTGCTGATACTCTCTCAGGATCGTTTCTTGTATCTGTTCCCTGGTCTGTGAATTGATCGGATGAGCTACATCCCTGTACTCTCCCGTCGTTGTCTTACGGCTCGGCATTGCGATAAACAATCCCTTTTCGCCTTCTATCACTTTGATGTCATGTACCACAAATTCATCGTCCAGTGTGATGGATACAATTGCTTTCATCTTGCCGTCTTTGGCAATTTTACGAATCCTCACATCGGTAATTTTCATAAATAGTACACCTTTACTATCTCTTTATCAGAGAAATATTTCTTTTTTTAGATACTCGAAAACTCTCTCCTTTCATTTGGTTTGGTTTGTCAAAAGCGGGCAAATCCGGTTACAGGGTATACCTTTCACTTGTTTCTGTCACGATCTTGATCTCATTTTCCCCGATATAGGTTGAATTCGGTCTGATCGTATCCCGGCTCTCAACGATGCAGTTCTCAAGATGCACATTGTCCCCGAGATAAGCTCCGTTCAAAACGATGGAATTTTTAACGCTGCAGTTCTCACCAACGAACACATCCTTGAAGATGATGGAATTCTCCACATAGCCGTTGATGATGGAACCGCTGGAAACAAGACTGTTCTTTACCTCGCAGCCCGGATTGTATTTTGCGGGCGGAAGATCATCGATCTTCGAATATACATCCGGATACTGTCTGAAGAAGTAATCACGCACCTCTGGTTTCAGGAAATCCATGTTGGTCTTGTAGTAAGATTCCACAGATGCGATGTTACTCCAGTAAGTATTGATCTTGTAACCGTAAATCCGCTTAACATCCTTATACCTGATAAGGACGTCCTTAACAAAGTCATATCTGGCTTCCTGCCCGGACTTTTCGATCAGTTCGATCAGCTGTCTTCTTCTGACCACATAGATACCGCAGGAGATCGTACGGGAATTAGCCGCCATGGGCTTCTCCTCGAACTGCTCTATCCTGCAGTCCTCATTCATTTTTACAATGCCGAATCTGGTTGCGTCCTCGTCTTCGGGAAGCTCTCTGCAGACGACGGTCACATCCGCTTTCTTTGCGATATGATACTCCAGTACCTTGTTGAAGTCAAGTTTGTAGACACAGTCGCCGCCTGCGATCACCACATAAGGCTCGTGGCAGTCCTTGAGCCAGTTCAGATTCTGGCAGATCGCATCCGCGGTACCTCTGTACCAGAAGCTGTTATCGGGCGTCTGCATGGGCGGGAATACAAAAAGTCCGCCCTGTTTTCTTCCGAAATCCCACCATTTGGAGGAATTGAGATGCTCATTCAGTGATCTGGAGTTGTACTGGGTGAGTACAGCGACCTTCTGAATATGCGAATTTGACATGCTGCTGAGCGCGAAGTCGATGCTGCGGTAGCTTCCGGCAATGGGCATCGCCGCGATCGCACGCTTGTTGGACAGCTCTCTCATCCGATAGCTGTTTCCCCCTGCTAAAATAATGCCTACTGCTCTCATCCCACAACACCTGCCTTATCCAATGTCTCACCGCTGGCAAGTTCTCCGTTCGGATAATCCTCGGGAGTAGTCTCACCTGTAACGGCGGTGTTCTTGCCGATCCGGACGCCTGCGGGGATCACGGAATTTTCACCGATCACTGCCAGGCCGAACGAATACACCTTCGGTTTCACCTTGTTGGGAATATCCTCGCCGATACCGATCACGGCACCGTCTCCGATCTCCACATTCTCAGCAACGATGGCTCTGTCAAGAACCGCGTTCTCTCCGATGACAGTGTTCTGCATAATGATGGAGTCGCGGACAACAGCGCCTTTCTTAACAACAACGCCTGAGCCGATGATCGAATTGGTCACCTCACCGTAGATCTCCGTAGCGTCACCGATCAGGCTTCTGGTGATCTTTGCATCAGCAGAGATAAACTGCGGCGGGATCATGTCATTGGTCGTGTAGATCTTCCAGAATTCTTCGTAGAGGTTGAATTCGGGAATGATGTCGATCAGCTCCATATTGGCTTCCCAGTATGAGCCGAGCGTGCCTACGTCTTTCCAGTATCCGTTGTACTCGTAGGCGACAAGTGTCTGTCCCTGGTCGAAGCAGTACGGAATGATGTGCTTGCCGAAATCGCAGTTGGGCTGCTCGGAAAGCGCGATCAGTGCTTCTTTAAGGGACTTCCAGTTAAAGATGTAGATACCCATGGAAGCAAGGTTGCTCTTGGGATGCTCCGGCTTCTCCTGGAACTCTTTGATGTGGCCTTTTTCATCGGCTACGATGATGCCGAAACGGCTTGCCTCCTCTTCGGGGACCGGCATGACCGCGATACTCACATCCGCATTGTGCGATTTGTGATATTCAAGCATCACTTCATAATCCATCTTGTAGATATGGTCACCTGAAAGGATGAGCACATATTCCGGATTAAAGCTCTCCATGTAAGCCAGGTTCTGGTAAATGGCATTCGCCGTGCCGGTATACCACTCCGTCTTTCCCACCTTCTCATAAGGAGGAAGCACGGTCACGCCGCCCACGTTGCGGTCCAGATCCCACGGGATACCGATACCTATATGGGTGTTCAGCCGAAGCGGCTGGTACTGGGTCAGGACACCTACCGTATCGATGCCTGAGTTGATGCAGTTGCTGAGCGGAAAGTCAATGATGCGATATTTTCCGCCGAAGGCAACTGCAGGTTTTGCCACCGCAGCAGTCAAAACACCGAGCCTGCTGCCTTGTCCGCCTGCCAGAAGCATGGCGATCATCTCTTTTTTAACCACACTATCACCTCTTACTACAGATCTAAGCACGATCATCGATTTTGTTGTTATGTCATTATAGCACAGGCTTTTTATTTTGTGAACATATTTTACAATTTTACAGCTCCGGCGGGGCGTTTTTTCGCCAAAATGATATCCGTCCAGACCGGCGCGGCGAAAAACAGGGAGTGGTTTTTCGTATATGGGGTCTTTCCGAAAAATATTTTTGACAGATTGCATAATTTTCCCGGGAATGCTTTTCATTTAGCGGTTACTGTACTATATTAAAAATAATATGGCCCTCGCCATAAGCCTATAACAGCATAAAAAGGAGCATTCCATGTACCAGATCGATTTTAGCAGACCTGTCAGCGTACATTTCATCGGCATCGGCGGAATCAGTATGAGCGGACTGGCCAGCGTTTTATTAAAAGAAGGCTTCACCGTCACCGGTTCGGATTCGGTCCGGTCGGATCTTACCGATAAACTGACCGCCCATGGAGCAGTGATCGCTTATCCGCAGGCGGCTGAAAATATTCCGGAAAAATGTGACGTGGTCGTCTACACGGCGGCCATCCACCCCGACAATCCGGAATTTAAAGAAGCGCTGCGCCGTCAGATTCCCATGCTGACAAGAGCCGAGCTGCTGGGCCAGGTAATGGCAAATTACCAGATCCCCGTCGCGGTAGCCGGTACACACGGCAAGACCACGACCACTTCCATGCTCTCCCAGATGGCCCTTAACGCGGATATGGATCCCACGATCTCAGTGGGCGGCATCCTGCCTGCCATCGGCGGCAATTTCAGAGTGGGCGGTCCGGATCTGTTCATCACGGAAGCCTGTGAATACACCAACAGCTTTTTAAGCTTTTTCCCGAAAGTAAGCCTTATCCTGAATATTGATGCGGACCATCTCGATTTCTTCAAGGATATCGATGATATCCGCAGGTCCTTCCGGAAATTCGCCCAGCTGCTGCCGGAGGACGGATGTCTCGTGATCGGCTCTAAGATCCCGCGCCTTGAAGAAATCACAAACGGCCTTAAGTGCCGGGTGATCACAGCCGGCGCAGAGGACGGCGATTACCGCGCCGAAAACATTGAGATGAGAAAGGACGGAACCACCTCCTTCGATCTGGTATGTCCTGACGGACAGCCGCCGGTGAGGGTCGATCTTTCCGTGCCCGGTCTCCACAACGTGGACAACGCACTGGCCGCCATCGCTGCTGCTGATGTAGTCGGGATCCCAAGGCAGAGCGGTCTTGCCGGCCTGTCTTCCTTTACCGGCACCGACCGGCGCTTCCAGTACAAAGGGACGGTGAACGGTTTCCGCATCATCGACGATTACGCCCATCATCCCACCGAGGTAAAAGCGACGCTCAGCGCCGCAAGGGCTCAGGCCGAAAAAGAAGTCTGGTGCGTCTTCCAGCCGCACACCTATACGCGGACAAAGGCTCTCCTTCCGGAGTTTGCCGAAGCGCTCTCAGGGGCTGATCATGTCGTGCTTGCCGATATCTATGCGGCCAGGGAGATCAATACCATCGGGATCTCTTCCGAGGACCTTTGCCGAGAGATCGCCGCTCTGGGGACCCATGCGGAATATTTTCCGGATTTTGAAACGATCGAAGCCTACCTGCTTGAACATGTCAAAGAAAATGATCTGTTGATAACCATGGGTGCGGGAAACGTTTACCGCATCGGGGAAGACCTGCTTGCCAGATAAATATCCACATAATCCACAGCCCGGAAAACCCGCTGATGTTGACGGACTGTGGATTTTTTTGTGGATAAGTCAATGTTCTATTTTGATCTGCCCTGTGCTATACTACAGCCGTATCAACAGTTAG
>JBGUOI010000108.1:0-3214 GCA_045118075.1 Porcincola sp.
CCTATTGTCTCCGCATATATCCTGAGATCATGTACCACCAATGATTTAAATAACAGGCCAAAAGTTGTTATATCCTTAAATATCCCCTCTGGTGTAATACCAAGCGCAGCTGCACCAATCGAAGGATCTGTAAAGTGCCGCGTCTCTTTTGTTCTGATTGCTGTCCTACTCCTGAGATTCGGGTTCCACGCCGGGAGTTCTTCAATAACATACAGGTTACGGAGTGCATTTAAGTATTTTGCAAATACATCTTTGTCAAACGATTCATCGCTTGAAGCGCAATCGTCACGAAGAGTTGTATCGGTTGCTGCTATGGATACGTTTCTGGCATAGGATCGCATCAGTTTCCTTGCTTTTTGCTCATCTCTTCTGAGCGGTATATCTTTCAACGAAAAAATATCGTCTGTAACAACGACTTCATAATAATCTCTTGCCTGTGCCAGCGCGACTTCCCTGTCCTTGCCTATCGCAATCGGCCAGCCTCCTCTACAGACATAGTAGGCATAATCATTTATATCTTTCTTTGACATTGCCGGAGAGAAGTTACCGTTTTTGAGGTCAAACAGCGACACACTCCCATTACTGTCACCGGTTTCGTAGAGGGACATTGTTCTCATCATTTTTCGGATGATCCTGCCATTCCCTGTATGTCTGCCACTTTCATCGTCTAACTCAGCCCTGCTTTTGTCTGTAACACTTCCTGTCAAAATATACTGTCCAAACTCACCAGTCTTATCAACCTCATATTTTACCTGATCCCAGATAAAGGATACGTGCTGCCACTCATCGACCAGTATCGGTTTAGGCCCATAGTTAAGAAAATTGGTCGGGGATATCTTCGCCAATTCTATAAACTCATTCCTGGTATCTAGCGGCATCAGGTCGATTACCGTCTTTGCATATCTCTTTGCCGTCGTCGATTTTCCGCACCATTTTGGACCGACAATCACCAGAGCCCCTTTGCTCTTTAATGTAAACTCCACTATCCTGTCAAACAGTCTGTTTATATACCGTTGTTCACTCATTTTGGTTCTCTCCTTTTTAGACATTTTATTTTAAATCGGAGAAATGTGCAATCTTTTATCGGAGAATAATTGCAATTTTAATCGGAGAAATATACGATTGTTAATCGGAAAGTTGTTTCTCCCTGGCAGCTGCAAGGGTATCGTATTCTTCCTGGGTGATCACACCGGCTTCGAGAAGGTCTTTCAGAAGGTCCGGCCCTTCCCCTTCCTTCATCTCAGGACGTTCGTCTTCCTTCGCGCCTTCGGGAAGCTCAGGCTTTTCACCGTTTTTTACTCCTTCGGGCAGTTCAGGACGTTCACCTTCCTCCATGCCTTCAGGGAGATCCGGCTTATTTTCTTCCATAAATTTAGTGATGGCATCATAAGTCTCCTGAGAAATTGTTTCGTCCTCAACATAGTCCTTGAATTCGATAAAACCAAAACCGTCTTCCGGACCTTTGCCGTTCATCTGGGGCGGCTGGCCCATCTCATTGTCTCCGGGTACACGTTAAAAATCCTCTGCTGTCAGAACGCATCCGGAGTACTCTGTTCCGTCAACTGTAAGCGTGACCCCCTCCGGGATGACAACCTGTGCCTCGTCTTCAACAGACAAAGCCCCGATCAGGGATGTGCCTGTCACATTCCAGACAGCATCGCCGGTGAGGGATATGCTGATCCGGTTGCCGCCGTTGTCATTGACCAGGTTCGCGACCTGTCCGATCGAATAGTATTCATTGATCGTAAAGAAAGTATTCTGGTACTCTTCGGCAAAAGCTGCTGCCTCATTTGCATCGTCAAACGCCAGGCCTCCGTTTTCTTTTACCGCGACGGACCCTTCATAAGTCACATGGATGGCGCTGGTCTGGGCAGCTGCTCCATTTAATACAGCGCCTTCGCCAAGTGTTACAGCCAGCTTGGAGCCTTCCAGCCCGTCACTTCCCGATGCATTGTAGATATTGCCGTTGTATTCCCCATTGGTGAACGTGAATGTCTGGACTGTCGATCCCGCCTGTGCGTCAGAAGTATCGAACCCCGCTTCTTCCGTATGGTACGGAATGAAGTTCTGGCTGCCTCCGTTCGTGTTCATTTCATCATCTGCAGCCATCATCCCTCCGTTTGTGGCATCGTCATTATCCATCACCTGGATGAGGACGCCTCCGTTTGTGATAAAGGCTCCATCAACGGAAACCTCAAGGGTTTCATTGGATGAGCCGCTCTTTACAAGAAACGTGGAATAGCCGGTGTTCACAATGGTTCCCTTTTCAATGACGATCCTGTTGCTGTTCTGATGCGCCATGAATCCGAATGTATCGGAATTGATCGTGGTTACCTTGTCTTCCTCTGCCGTATATGTCGCTGTCGTTTCACCTGCGGAATTCATCAGTTCATAAGTCCGGCCTGCTTCAAGGGAAGTATAGATCCCGGTTCCTCCGGTAAAGATGGTGGCATAGGTTCCGACATTCAGGTCCGCCCCGGCAAAGGTTTCCACCGCGTTCCCGATCGCGTAAGTCCCATACCCGGAGCCGTAGTATTCCGTATACGGGTTATCAAGGGTCTCGCTGATCTGTCCGCCTTCTTCCTGAAGCAGGTATTCGCTCTCATCGGCGTTGTTCAAAGTCAGGCTCGTGTTATAGATATTCAGGTACATATTCTGGCCGGCATCCGTGGAAAGGACCGCCCATGCCCCGGCACTGGTCTCGGAATCGATCACATTGGTAGTGGTATCATTTCCCATCATGTTGGAGCAGCGTGACGTCCCCATGATCCCCAGGATCCATGGAGGCGCAACCATGAGCCCCTGACTTGGCGTGTTCAGGTATTTTGAAGATAACGTGCCGCCATCCGACTGCAGCGTGGAATTTCTGATCGTCACGGTTGCCCCGTCATCCGCAAAGACCGGCATTGTGGCAACACCGGAAGTATGGATGGAGGAATCCTCAACCGTTACTTCCGCACCTGATCCGAAAGCAGCAACTGCCGTTCCTTTCCCTGAAAAATCACAGGTATCTGTCCCGTCCGCGTCAGTGATCAGATCGATCGTGGCGTTCGTAATGGCATAGGATGTATCGTAGACAAGAACCCCGTTATGGCCGGAAGCGTCATCGCTGATCGAGATCCCATCTGCACCGGCAGCATCATAAGAACCGCCTTCAATCCTGTCTGTCGAACACTCGTCCTCATTTATCCCATCGGAGGTGACATACTGGGCA
>JBGUOI010000109.1:0-4267 GCA_045118075.1 Porcincola sp.
TCAGGAAAAATACTGCTCATTGTTTCCCTCCATTCAAAAAATGCTATAATATCACCTGGCATAGATTATACAGGATATTGCCATAAAAAGGGAATGGTTCTTTTTTCTTTTTTATTATATCGGCAGGAGGTTCGTTCACAATGGGTACAACAGGTGTCAGCTACTCTTTCCCCTGGGAGGTAGAGCTGATGAAATGGCTGCAGGGGATGCTCGGGGACGCAGCGGTTCCGGTGGTCTCTTTTTTATCCGTATTCGGTGAGGAGATCGTCATCATCCTGCTGCTCGGGGCAATTTACTGGGGCTGGAGTAAACAGATCGGTAAATATATCGGACTGAATGTCCTGATGGGGCTGATCCTGAATACATTGACTAAAAATATCTTTCTGCGCCGACGGCCGTATTTCGACCATAAGGAAATAGAAATCCTTCGTCCGGTCGAACCGGAGGCGAACATTTACGACATAGCCGCTCAGGGATGGTCTTTCCCGAGCGGCCACTCGACCAACGCCGTCACCACTTTTACCTCGCTGGGTATCGCGTTCAGGAAGAAGTGGCTGATCTGGCTGGCTGTGCTCATCCCGCTGCTGGTCGGCTTCTCCCGCGTTGCGGTAGGTGCCCACTTCCCGACTGATGTCCTCTTCGGCTGGCTGACCGGCCTGGTGACGATCGGACTTATGCATCTGCTTCGCAGGTGGATCAGGAATGATTATGTTCTCTATCTTGTTCTTCTGTTGATCTCGCTTACCGGTATTTTTTACTGCAGGAGTTCGGATTACTTTTCATCTTTAGGTCTGCTGATCGGTTTCATGCTGGGGTCTTTGTTCGAAGATAAATATGTACGTTTCGAGAACACAAGATCTCCCCTCAGGATCATCTTAAGAACCATCGGGGGAGCCGCGATCTTCGTGGCGCTGAACAAACTGCTGAAGCTGCCGTTTTCAAAAGAATTCCTCGAAAGTGCCGGATATGCTTCTATGACGGTGCGCTGCTTCCGCTACGCATTCATCGCCTTCGTGGAATTCGCCGTTTATCCGTATATATTCAGGTTTTTCAAACCGCATTCACAGCATTAAAACATATCTTCTCCGACAACGGACTTCCCTTTGACCCCACGCAGGCCAGGGAACCGGATATCACCCTGAAAGCATCCGAAAGAAAAGTCGGCGGCACGGGGATCCATCTGGTCCGGAAAACGATGGATGAAGTGGAGTACCAGTATGTACGGGGAAAGAATGTGCTGACGATACGAAAGAAGATTTAACAGAAGACGTGTTAAAAAGAAGGGCCGTCGGCCCTTCTTTTTTTGCCCCTGTCATAAAAAAGCTGTGGATAGTTTCTTTCAATTGCGTATATGTAACTGAAGATCACTTTGGTCAAATCTAAATCATTAAAAATAAAAACATTTGAAAAAGGAGAAACGACCCGTGAAAAAATTTATCCCCGCTTTTGCAGCAACCGCTATGATCCTTACCCTCTCTGCCGCAGCTTCTGTTTCGGCCGGAGCAATCACCGCCTTCTCTATTGATGATGCAGCCGCAGCCGCCTTCACCAAAGCCGGCGTCAATGAAGCAGATGCCGTCGTTTACAAAAAGGCATGGGAGTACGATAACGGAGCCGAAAAATACGAGATCAAATTCTTTATTCCCGGACAGACCAAATTCGATTGTGACGTTGATGTCGTGTCATGCGAAGTCATTAAATGCGAATCCGAGCCCTGGGATGCCGAAGATGAATTTGAATATGGAGCGCTGACTCCGAATGCCAATGCAGACAAAGAAGCAGAAGAAGCCGGTCTTGAGAAAGCCGCTCAGACAGCTTTTGCCGCACCCGCCGGTGAACTGACCGAAACGGATGCCGCTGCCATCGCCCTGAAGGATGCAGGATTTTCCGAAAATGATGTGACCATTACAGAATGCCATAAGGATGTCGACGACGGAGTCGTTAAATTCGACGTTTCCTTCCGCACGGCTGACGGCGCTGAATATGATTATGAAATCGATGCAGCAACCGGAGCTATCAGAGATAAAGACATGGAATATGATGACTGAACCGTTTCGGCAGATCACCATTTTTCCGGAATAGATGATGACAGGGGGCAGTTCTCCATTGGGGAACTGCCCCCTGTCATCTCTGGACTTACGGCCAAACTCCTTTTATAATAGTGAGCACGAAAGGGAGGCTGGAATTATGGAAAAGAAAGAATTTCCCGTACTGGAATTTGATGATGCCGGAGAGGGAGTTTTAAACCCGGCCCTTCTTGCCGAGCCAAAGTTTGACACGGACAAACTCATCATCACTTTTTTCCCGGAAGTGATCTGGAAACTGCTGGAAGAGAAAGCTATTTACGAAGACAGAGTTATTCCCGGAGAAAACCCGGTTCCGATCTACCGCTTTTCAGCTTATCCGCAGGTCCTGCTGACGCTGGGCCAGGTGGGCTGTGCAGCCTGCGGCGGAAACCTGGATCTGTTTAATGCCATGGGCATCACAAAGGCAATGTTCTGCGGAGGAGGCGGCGTCCTGGACCGGAATATCGAAGTGGGTCAGATCCTGGTGGTCGAAGGGGCTATCCGCGATGAGGGATTCTCCTACCAGTATGTTGCTCCTTCCAGAGTGATCTATACAGAAGCTGAGACTACCGAAAAGATCACCAGGTATCTGGAAGAAAACCGGGTCCCTTTCCTGAAGGGGCTTGTCTGGACGACCGATGCCATTTTCAGGGAAACGCCCGATCGAATCAGGCTGAGAAAAGAAGAAGGGGCCAGGATCGTTGAAATGGAACAGGCAGGATGTATTGCGGTCTCACAGTTCCGCGATTTCCGTTACGGCGCTCTGATCTACGGAGGCGATGACCTGTCGGGTGAGGAGTGGTCAAGCCGCGGCTGGCGAAGCCGGGAAGGGATCCGGTATGATCTGGTGCAGCTGTGCCGGAAACTGCTGGACATAATTTGAGCCTGCTTGCGCAGGCTCATTTTTATTACCTTATTGACCTGTTTTTGTTTCTGACGGCTTTGGCAAACACCACTCCGACACAGACGACCAGACACAGTACAAACAACAATTTTCTGCCGCCGAACTTCGGCCGGGAAAAGATCATGTTCATCATATTTGCAAACAGTGCTGCGTCAATGATCAGGACTGTCAGGACCTTATTACCGTCACCGATCATCTCTTTCATCGGCCTTGTTTTTACCAGGAACGGCAGGAAGACGACGGCAAGCCCGAACAGTGACGCGCTTGAAGCGATCCAGAACCAGCTTCCCCTCGAGTAGAGGCAGGTCACTGCCAGCAGGATCGTCAGGCTGACGCAGAATGCGCAGAAAGTCCAGAAAAATTTATCCTCGGGTACCAGTATCGGTACGAGTATCAAAGAAGCTGCCACCAGAAGCGAAGCCAGCACTATAAAAAACAAACCTAATGCCGACCTGGTATAAATATTCAGGACCAGATAAGCCAGGATCGGGATCATAAACAGTCCGGAAACGGCCGATCCGACCGCCGCGGACCTTTGGCGGAACCTCCTGGCTCCGTCCCGGATGACCAGAGCCTTCTCATTTTGCAGGCTGTCATCGATTTCTGTCTGTTTTATATGCTGCAGCCATTCGCGGCACGCCGTGCACTCTTTCAGATGCTCTTCCACCAGGCTCCTGCTGCTTTCAGAGCAGGCATCGTCGGCGTACAGCGGGAGCAGATCGCGGATCACTTCACACTCTATCTTCATTTTGCACCCATCCTTTCCTGTAATTTCAGTCTGGCGCGGTGATATGTAACACGGGCCCAGTTTTCTGTCTTTCCGAAGATCATTCCGATCTCCCGGAAATGGAGCTCTCCGAATATTCTCAGTTCAAACACTTCGCGGTAAGGTTCTTCAAGCCCATGCAGTGCCATGTGGATCCGAAGGGAGGTATCCCGGTCCAGGGCCTTCTGTTCAAGGCTTTTTCGGGTTTCCGGAAGTTCTTCCGGAATCGGCTCCGTTTTTTTTCGGCGTCTTATTTCATCCAGGAAATAATTCCTGGCGATCGCACACAGCCAGGTCATTTCGTCTGACTCTCCGCGAAAATCACCCTGTTTTGAAAAGGCCCGGAAAAAAGTCTCCTGAGTGATCTCCTCTGCCTCATGCCGGTCTCCGGTAAGCGTCATCGCAAAGGAGAATACGCGCATATAGTACGCTTCATACAGCTTCGCGCTGCTGTCCCCTGTCACATTCTCACCTCCTTTCCTCCAGACTCATCTGTTAGACGGATCAAAAATGATTTCGTTACAAACTTTT
>JBGUOI010000110.1:0-4127 GCA_045118075.1 Porcincola sp.
TCCCACACCCGGAACACTGGCTCCGGATAGCGGAACCGGTGGCTCTATTTCATCGGATTGGGTGGCTCTGCCACCCCGGAATAATCACTTTACTGGGCAAAGGAGCCTGGAACAAGCTGAGTGAAGAATCCCGGATCTGGCTTATATCTGCGATGATGGTCTATGATTATATGAAAGATGTCGACCGTGCCATGGACTTTTCCGGTGTATGCGTACAGATCGGAAAAGCCTGCGAATATGAGTTGAAAAAGCGTATCTTTTCTGCCTATGTAGAATATGAAACCTCGCTTTACGGAGAACAGGATGTCCTTAAAAAGCTTCCGCCTGAGTGCCTGAGCAAAAGCGACAATAAAAATCCGGGGCCGCGAAAGATTCTTACGGAAGACAAAGTCACTCTGGGCAAGCTGCAATATGTAATGGGACTGGATGATTCGGGCAGGATCGTGCACAATTCCATATGGAATGAGTTCCGGTCCTTTGCGGAGTAGAAGCTTCTGGTGCATCCGGAAAATCCCGCAAAAATACTGCGTTCCCAGATGCCGGTTATCACAAAAATCAAAGATGACTACAGAAACCGCTCCGCCCATGCCGAAGCGGTCTCCATAGTAGATGCCAGAGAGTGTATCGAATATGTCATCACGTTGAGCCGAAAGCTCGGTGTTTTGCTGGATCAATATCGTTTCTGATTTACTTTCCAGCTTGCCGCCTCACGCCGCTCACTGATAAAGCTTCGGTAGATGCCGTCCTCTTCCATCAGTTCTTCATGAGATCCCTGCTGAACGATCTTTCCGTGATCCACAACAAGGATCTGATCGGCGTTCTTCACCGTCTTCAGCCTATGGGCGATCATTATGACTGTTTTTTCCGCTGTCAGTGCCCGGATCGCCCGCATCAGGTCATTCTCATTTTCAGGATCCACATTGGCTGTGGCTTCGTCGAGGAAAATTACCGGTGCGTCTTTCATCATCGCCCTTGGAATGGAGATACGCTGTTTCTCCCCGCCGGAAAGACTGGCGCCGCCTTCACCGATGACCGTGTTATACCCATCCGGCAGCGCCTCGATAAATTCATGGCAGCATGCCTTTTTTGCGGCTTCGATCACCTGCTCCATAGGCGCCTCGGGCTGTCCGAATCGGATGTTATTGGCAATGGTATCATGGAACAGGTAGACGTTCTGAAACACGAAGGAGAAGTTCTCCATCAGCGAATCCATATCATACTCAATCACATTCCTGCCGCCGAGCGTTACTCTTCCGGCATTGGGATCCCAAAATCTCGCTAAGAGCTTGACCAGGGTCGTTTTGCCGCCGCCCGAAGGCCCGACGATCGCCGTCGTGGTTTTCTCCGGTATCTGCACTGTCACGCCGTCAATAACCTTCCTCTTCTCATAAGAAAACTCAATATTTTCCGCTCCGAGATCTCTGTTTTCGGGAGTGATGGTCTCCCCGGAGATCGTCATCTGCGGCGTGTCCAGGATCTCCCGGGCTCTCGCCACGCTTACATCCACCACGCGCAGCAGGGCAGAATAATTGCCGGCTGACTCAAGGCTTGCATATACAATAAATGCAGAGATCACCATTACGATCGCCGTCAGTGTGTCCATCGACCCTTGGCAGTAGTAACTTCTCGACATTTTGTCGAGAAGTTAAATCCTGTCGTACGCCCTGTCTTCTCATCGCATCCATCTTCATTTTGTATGCAAATGCTTTTTCGCTAGGAAGTAACTCTTCGCGTTGAATGTTTGCATCTACCATCTTCACAATGGCTTCGTCATCCGTCATTTCCCGGATAATCGCCGGAATTCTTTCCATGCCAAGCTGTATGGCTGCATGCAGTCTCCTGTGTCCGGAAACCATTTCATAGACATCGTTTCCGATCGGACGGATCAGCGTCGGTGAAAGGATCCCGTTCACGCGGATACTCTCAATCAGATCCTGCATCTTATCATCATCCACCACTCGGAAAGGGTGATCCTTGAATGGTCTGATCTTCTCAACCTCAATCTCCATGGCAGACTCTTCATTGACAACGCCAAGCAGTTCCTCCACGCTCTTTATCCTGATTTTCTGTCCTGGTCTTGTGTATTTACTCATCTCTTCAATATCTCCTTTGTCAGTTCTTCAAAACTCTCCGCTGCCTTGCACTTCGGTGCGTACTTATATATGCTCACGCCGCCAGCGCTTGCTTCTGCGACTTTTACAGAATATGGAATGTATGTTTTCATGATTCCTACTGTGTCTCTGTAATTCTCATGCAGCATCTCTGTGATGTCTTTTGCGTAGTTGGTCCGGTAATCTACCATATTGATCAGAATTCCCTCAATTGTCAGGTTCTTGTTCAGTCTTTTCTTTACGACATTCACAGTCTTAATCAGCATCTGCAGCCCAAGGACCGGAAGATATGCCGCCTGTACCGGAATCAGCACCCGGTCTGCCGCTGCAAGGGCATTGATCGTCATAACTCCCAATGAAGGCATGCAATCGATCAGAATGTAATCGTACAGGTCACGGATCAGTTCCACGTAATCACGAAGGATCAGTTCCCGGCTCATTGTGTTGCTCAGCGACAGCTCCATACCGGAAAGCTCAATATTTGCCGGAAGCAGATCTACCCCTTCCTCATTGTGAAGAATTCCAAAATCCGACGAAAATTCTTCTTCATTAATAATGCAGGCCATTATGCTCGCCAGTGTTGTTTCAATTTCATCCGGTTCCTGATAGCCCAGGCATGCCGTCATGGAGCCTTGTGGATCATTATCGATCAGGCATACCTTTTTCCCTTCTCTGGCAAGTCCTATCCCGAGATTTACGGCCAGAGAACTTTTGCCGCATCCCCCTTTCTGGTTTGCGATTGCGATAACCTTACACATTCTTACGTCCCTCCTCATCTTCCATTTCGTGCGCTTTCCAGCTGCTCAATATTTCCAATATCTGTCTCTTCATTTCCGAAGGTGAATATTCTCTCGGGAAGAACCTGTACAGCTGCTCATTCTTAAAGATCACGCGCTGCACATCACCTTTTTTGACTTCTCCCATGATTTCTATCAAAGTTCGTTTTGTCAGCCGTCCTTCCCTGCTGAGTTCCTTAATCCGCTGAGCCTGTGAAAGGGACGGGGATGACTGCGTATACTCCATTGCATCAGCCATCATGTCCTGTTCGTCGGATGTTAAAAACGCAATCTCGAAAGCAGGACAAAAGGAGAGCTCCCCTTTGTCAAGTTTTCTCAGAAGTTTCGGTGACAGTTCCGTTATCTTAAGGTATCTCTGGATCTGCTTTGAGCTTTCCCCGAGTTCCTTTCCCAGGATCTGTACAGTCTTCACACCTTTCATGTGGTCATCTTGGCTACCGGCCTTCCTGGAAGAACCACTCCTCTTTAGAGCGTCATATTTCATCTTTAATGCAAATGCCTTTTCACTGGGAGCAATCACTTCCCTGTGATAATTGGAATCCACAAGGAATACAATCGCCTCCTCATCCTTCAGAGTCCGGATAATAACAGGCACTTTCCTGTATCCCAGGTGTTCGGCCGCATATTTTCTGCGGTGCCCGGATATAATCTCATAAAAGCCTTCCGGGACCGGGCGGACGATCAGAGGATTCAACACTCCGTATTTCCGAATACTCTCCATAAGCTCGATCATTTGCCGATCTTCCAGAACCTTGAAGGGATGTTGAGGAAAATCCTTCAGCCGCTCCAGTTCGATCTCAAAGATCCGTTCATCACTATCCATACCTGTCTCCTTTCGTTCTGATCCTGATCTTCATGAACGCAAAAAAGCCCGTTCAGATCAGATTTGTGGTTTCAATCTGATCCAAACGGGCTACCGATTGGTATTAGCAACTGCTAATATAATATCCTATTGTTCCAGCTAATGGCAGTTAGCACAGAGAGGGGCGCTTCTCAGATTTTTCTCTGCTTCACTCTTTCAAATCCGGGTTTTTGCATCCTTCTTCGGAAGCGAATTTCCCCGATTAGCAAAAACCCTCTTTCGGACGATTAGCAAAGCCCTTTGTATAATTAGCAGAGGAGGAATTTTTGCGTAAACGGTACATAGTCAGTACCTTTTGTAATCCATAAAAGTCTGAGACAATGACTTTGTCACTATACATAGTCAAAAAAGTTGAGT
>JBGUOI010000111.1:0-4457 GCA_045118075.1 Porcincola sp.
CGTAAGAGTTGGACTGACAGCAAGAGCCAGAAGGGCGCTTATAAGATTCTGGACAATGCGAAGAAATGCGCGGATCAGAATCCGGGATATAAGGTGTTCGATGCTGACGGCAACGTGGTGTATGAGCCGAAGACTGCGGAGAAGGTGCCGTTTCTGGTGAAGGTCAGTATCTCTGATCTGAATATCAGGTCTGGCCCCGGTACGAACTACAAGAGGGTTCGCTTTATTGAACCGGGTGTGTTCACGATAGTTCAGATCTCTTCCGGAGCAGGTGCTTCGATGTGGGGGAAACTGAAGAGCGGAATCGGATGGATCAGTCTGGATTTTGTGAAGAGAGTTTAAGAATGACGGTCGGTGGGGATTGATTTCTCTGCCGGCCGTTATTTTTTTGCTCAAAAATCGGAAAACAGCCCAAACTCATACCTAGACCTCCAGAAAAGCCAAAGGAGGTCTAAGGTATGTTTATCCTGGAATATAAGGACGGAGTTAAGCCTGCAGAGCTTAGTCCGAAGGCAAAGGCTAATATGGAACGCTGTGCGAATTTTCTGGTGGAAATGATAGAAAAGTACGGGAAAGAGGTTCTGGAAGAGATAGAGGCTGAGGAACATGCGGCAGCAGAGAAGCAGGAACAGGAATCGTCGGACACAGATCTGTGATCCGGCGATTTTTGGGTGGTGAAAAAACTTCAAAAGGGGCGCTGACAAACCTATCAAAGCCCGACATAATGAAGTTCCGAGGTACTGTGTGACGATGAGCAACCGAAGGGAGGGATACGGTGAGAAAGAAGAAATGCTATATCTACACGCGAGTCTCTACGGCAGCTCAGACGGAAGGGTACAGCCTGGAGGCACAACAGGAACGCCTCCGCGAGTATGCGGACTATAAGAACCTTGAAATAGCCGGTGAATACTGCGATGCGGGAAAATCCGGAAAGAGCATAGTCGGAAGACCGGCATTCCTGCAGATGCTGGATGATATATCCAGCGAGAAGGACAATATCTCTTTTGTTCTGGTGTTCAAGTTGTCCAGGTTCGGACGGAATGCGGCGGACATACTGAAGTCCCTTCAGCTTCTGGAAGATTATGAGGTTGATCTGATCTGTGTGGAAGACGCCATTGACAGTTCTACGCCGGGCGGAAAGCTGACGCTGACAATTCTGTCTGCCGTGGCAGAGATCGAGCGTGAGAACATCAATGTTCAGTTCATGGCTGGTAAGATGCAGAAGATTCTTAACGGCGGATGGCCTGGAGGACCTGCTCCTTATGGATACCGCAGTGTTAATAAGGAACTGGTAGTAGAGCCGGAAGAGGCAGAAATTGTGAAGCTGATCTTTGACCGGTATATACAGGATGACGGAACACTGAATGGAGTTGCGATCTGGCTGAACAACAACGGATACAGCCGAATCAGCAAGGGCGAAGTAAAGCCGTTCACATATGACTTCATCGTGAATGTCCTTGATAATCCAACTTATCACGGAAAGATCAATTATTTCCGCAGGACAAATATCAAGGGCATAAGGAAGAATCCGAAAGATGCGGTTGAGGTTGACGGGATCCATGAGGCAATCATAGATGAAGATCTGTGGCAGCAGGCACGGGAAAAGCGGGAGGCTTCTTCCGGAAGACAGGAAAAGGTGGATGAACCTGATCGCGTGAGCCTGCTATCCGGTCTGATCAAATGCCCCGCCTGCGGGAACGGTCTTATTGCAACGAAGAACAAGCATGTCAATAAGAACCGCGGCGGTCATTACAAGACCATTCATTATTATTCCTGTCGTTACTACAGGAAATCAGCCGGAAGGACTTGCGAGTTCAAGCATACTTATAACCAGGCGAAGATCGATTCTGCGGTATTTGAGATTGTCAGTAATCTGGCGGCTCATCCGGCATTTGAAAAGGCAATGGCGATGGCTGCCGGCGGTGATGAATCTGTAGAGGCTTATGAGAAGCGGATGAAGGAAATCCGCAAGGATCTGTATCATCAGGAACATGAGAAGAACCGCGTCGGAGCGGAGCTTGATAATCTGGATGTATTATCTGACGACTATGATACGGAATATGAGCGGATCCAGGCTGAGATGGATGATATCTATGACAGGATAGAATCCCTAGAGTTATCGCTTAAGAAGATAAAGAAAAAGTGCAGTGAAGCCAGGCAGGGTGTCAGCTCTATTGAAGGGATAAAGAAGATCCTGAAGAATTTCGGAAAATTCTACGAAAAACTGACTTCCGAGGAACAAAGGGAACTGTACCGTCAGTTTATCGAACGGATAGAGGTTTATCCGGAAGAGCAGGAAGACGGGAGGGTACTGAAAAGCATTTATTTCCGATTCCCTGTTCGGTACGGTGAGACGGATACAATCGAGACTTGGATAGGAGCCGAGGATGAGCCTGATGATGAAATCGCCTTTGTGCTGGATTGCAGCGAGGGACAGGTGACGGTAGCGGAAGCGAAAGCGACCTATGCCGAAATAAGGGCATATGTACTGGAGCATACGGGAATGAAGGTTTCATCATTATATATCGCTCAGATAAAACGGAAATACGGCATTGATGTCGGGATTGCTTACAACAAGCCGGAACAGAACAAGAATCACGTGCCGGTATGCCCGGTTGAAAAGGAACTGGCTATCATGGATGCGCTGAAGGCATTCAGGATGCTGACAGAAGACACAGAGTATATGGAGGCGGCAGTATGAAGAAGAAAAAGCTGAAGTGTTATATCTACATAAGGGTATCCACCTCAATGCAGGTGGAGGGCTACAGCCTTGAAGCTCAGAGGGAGAGGCTGACGAAGTTCGCGGATTTTCAGGATATAGAGATAGTCAGGGAATACTGCGACGCAGGAAAGTCCGGTAAGAATATCACTGGAAGACCAGAGTTTTCCCAGATGCTGAATGATGTGGCTGAGGATCGTGACGGAGTGGATTTCATCCTTGTATTCAAGCTTTCGAGATTCGGACGAAATGCGGCGGATGTTCTTAATTCCCTTCAGTATATACAAGATTTCGGTGTAAACCTGATCTGCGTGGAAGACGGGATTGATTCTTCCAAGGATTCCGGTAAGTTGACTATTACGGTTCTGTCTGCTGTTGCCGAAATAGAAAGAGAAAACATTCTGGTACAGACGATGGAAGGACGCCGCCAGAAAGCCAGAGAGGGCAAGTGGAACGGCGGGCAGGCTCCATTCGGGTACACGCTGGATTCCAAGAACAGCACGCTGATCGTCAATCCGGAAGAGGCGGAGATCGTAAAGATCATCTTCACAAAGTTTGCTCATGAGGGGCTTGGAGCAGACCGAATCTGTGATTATCTGAATCAGCACGGATATACGAAAAAGAAGGTAAAGAAGAAGGAACTGAATTATTTCGCCAGAAGTTTTATAATGAAGATCCTTGATAATCCCGTTTATACCGGAAAGATCGTTTACGGAAGGCATAAGACCGAAAAGGTCAAAGGCAGCAGGGATGAATATAAGCGAGTCATGGCTGATGATTATATGGTTGTTGATGGGATGCACGAGGCAATCATAGACCGGGATCTCTGGGAGGCGACAAGGCTGAGGCGAAAAGATACCGGCGTCAAATGGAATAAGACGCACAGCATGGATCATGAGCACATTCTGACGGGTATCATCAAATGTCCGATCTGCGGCCGGAGTCTTGTGGGAACTGTCAGACGGCGTAAGAACAAGAAGTCCGGCGAATACAAAGATGACTGGTATTATAAGTGCCTGCACCGTACAAAGATAGACGAAACGCATTTCTGTGATTTCCGACTGGTGCTGAGTCAGGTGGAGCTTAACAGCCAGGTAGAGCAGATCATCCTGGACATGGTGGCGGATCCGCAGTTCAAGGATTACATGGTGATGAAGATGGACGAAAAGGTAGATGTTTCATCACTGGAAGCTGAGAGGGATCAGGTCAGGGAGCAGCTTCGTCAGGTCGTGGGAGCGAAGAAGAAGCTGGCGGAGATGCTGGACAGGCTGGATGTAAACGACAAGCACTATGACAGGAAGTATCAGGATATGCACGACAGACTGGATATCCTGTACGACCGGATATCAGAGCTGGAGGACACGATAGCTGAAATCGAAGAGAAGATCAGCGGAGCCTATGGAGAGAAAATTACTGCAGATGAGCTCTATAAAGTTCTCCTGAGTTTTGATAGAATGTACTTTAAGATGACCGATCTCGAAAAGAAGAGGTTCATGAGAGATTTCATCGACGAGATTGAATTGTACCCTGAAAGACAGGAAGACGGACGCATCTTAAAGCAGCTGCATTTAGGATTTCCGGTGTTTTATGAAGGTTCTGAGGGCGATACAATTCGGTTGCTCAAACAAAACACAGTCGAGACCGTCTGTTTACTAACACATATTAGCTGAGAGGGGTCACGAAAAGCCTGAAATAAAGGGGTTTCCATCACTTGGAGAGAGTATTGCTCCGAGTGATG
>JBGUOI010000112.1:0-2167 GCA_045118075.1 Porcincola sp.
GACCGGCATTCCTCAGACAACGGTTTCATACCGGCGGAAGGTTCTCATCAAGAAACTTCGTGAGCAGCTGAAGGATTACAGATAAAACGTCACTCCCTGCAGTCAGAAATGGCTGCAGGGAAATTTGAAAAAATCTTTGCTCACTTTTGTTTCCACTGTCCTGTGTGTTCTGGAAGGAGAGATACAAAACAAAAACCTTCCAGAAAGTGAGGTGGCTGTCATGTATACAGGCCAGAAATACACAAGGGCAGATGTCATCTCGCTCCTGCTCGTGATCAGTGCTTTGTCAAAGCGGATCGCGACCAGGATGCAGATGGCGGATGAGAAAGGAGGAGGCCATGTCAAAGATGAGCGACTTATCCCTGACTTTGGATGAGCTGAAGCACTGCGGCGAGATACTGATCGGTATTTCGGAATCACTCCGGGAGATCTTTTCAGCGCCGGAGCCGGAAGCGGTAGAAGAGAATAAGCAGCAAAATAAAGAAAGTGCTGCTAAAGAGGAGAAGCCGGTGACCTTTGAGGAGGTCAGGGCCGTGCTGGCAAAGAAGACTCGCGTGAGTAAAGAAAACACAGATGCGATCCGTGAACTTCTTCAGAAGTATGGCGCCGGAAAGCTCTCCGAGATCAAGCCGGAAGATTACGCTGCACTTCTTGCAGACGCGGAGGTGATCCCCGATGCCTGATCAACACGCTTTTCTCTCAGCATCATCCAGTCCCAGGTGGATTGCCTGTCCGCCATCGGCAAAGCTCAATAGTGGAACCGGTGGCAGGACAAGCGAATATGCCATTCAGGGGACCTGCGCACACGCGCTGTGTGAGTACAAGCTGAAGACGGCTCTTGGAAGGAAGGCGCGCGATCCTACAGAAGATCTAGACTGTTATGACCAGGAGATGGAAAGTTGCACGGATGGCTATGTCGAATACGTTCTGGAGCAGGTGGAAAAGGCAAAAGAAACCTGTCCGGACCCGACTGTCCTGGTAGAACAGAGGCTGGATCTTTCCAAGTGGATTCCGGAGTCATTCGGAACCGCAGACGCGCTGGTTGTCGGTGACGATACCCTGACGATCATTGATATGAAGTATGGTGCCGGGATAAAAGTCGATGGTTCCTCACCGCAGCTTCGATGCTATGCGCTGGGCTGTGTGGATATGTTTGACGGGATCTATGACATCAAAAACGTCCGGATGGTTATATACCAGCCGCGTCTGGAGCATATCAGTGAGTGCGACATGACAAAGGATGATCTCTTTACCTGGGCGGAAGAAGTCCTGGTACCGGCAGCCCAGCAAGCGTTCGTAGGCGAGGGCATTTTCAAAGCAGGTGATCACTGCCAATTCTGTAGTGTGAAAGCAAATTGCAGGAAGAGGGCGGAATACAACCTGGAGCTCGCACGTTACGACTTTGCGATGCCGACAACCCTGGAAGATGAAGAGATCGAGGCAATACTGCCAAAGCTGGATCAGCTGACAAGCTGGGCTTCCGATCTGAAGGACTATGCGCTGCAGAAGGCGCTGTCTGGAAAGAAGTGGAGCGGATTTAAGTTGGTAGCTGGCCGGGCAAACCGGAAATACGTGAACGAGGCATCGGTGGCTGCAGCCGTAGAGGCAGCGGGATTCGATCCCTATGAAAAACGCATCCTGGGGATCACGGCGATGACGTCCATGCTTGGCAGGAAGAAGTTTGATGAACTGCTCGGTGGTCTGGTGGAGCGGCCGCAGGGCAAACCCACCTTAGTTCCACAGAGCGATAAACGGCCGGAGATGAACTCGGCTGCAGAAGATTTCAAAGATTGACATAGGAGGAAAAATTATGTCTAAGATGATTAACCCGACAAAAGTGATTACTGGAAAAGATACCCGCTGGTCCTACTGCAATGCATGGGAGCCGAAGTCGATCAATGGCGGCACACCGAAGTATTCGGTCAGCTTGATCATTCCGAAAAAGGATACCGTCACCATCAGTAAGATCAAGGCTGCGATCGAGGCTGCGTACAAGGAGGGCGAGGCAAAACTCCGTGGCACCAGCAAGTCTGTGCCGGCACTATCCGCCATCAAGACGCCGCTCCGTGACGGTGACCTGGAGAGACCGGATGATGAAGCCTACAAGGATTCCTACTTCATCAATGCGAACTCCACTACGGCACCTGGCATCGTGGATGCGGATCGT
>JBGUOI010000113.1:0-24217 GCA_045118075.1 Porcincola sp.
CGGACGACATCCCGAAAGAATACTGAGGAAGAAAACAGAGGTGGATATGGGCAGCTGGCCTGAATACCCGGAGATCGACCGGGAGCAAGTTGAAAAAGCATTTACAGCGTATGCGGAAGGATATGATCTTTCGGACGTTAAGAACAGGCTGAAATATGATCACACTTTTCGCGTGGCCGCCATGTGCGATGCCATCTCGGACAGCCTGTCACTGGAAAGGCCCCGGAAAGACCTGGCCTGGCTGACCGGAATGCTTCACGATATCGGCCGCTTCGAGCAGGTCAGGCGCTACCACACGTTTCGCGACGGGGATTCGGTCAACCACGCACAGCTGAGCGCGGATATCCTTTTTCATGACGGATTGATCCGCCGGTTTGTGAGCAATCCTTCCAAAGATGCGCTGATCGAGAAGACCATCCGTCTTCACAACGTATACAACCTGCCCGATTCTTTGACCGAAGAGGAATATCTGTTCGCAACGATTTTGCGGGACGCGGACAAGATCGATATCATACGCGTCAATGTTGAGACTCCCATGGAGGAAGTCTATGATCTGCCTACGGAAGCGTTCCGGAATGCCCCGATCTCGGATTTCGTGCTCGAGGATATCCTCGGAGAGCGGAATGTGGACCGCCGGAAATCGAAGACGGCCGTCGACTACCTGATCGGACACATCGCCTTTATCTACGGGATCGTCTACCCGGAGAGCATCCGGCAGATCGACCGGCAGGGATATCTTTCCAGAATGCTTGAATTTGAGAGTGATCTTCCGGATACGAACCGGAAATTCAATCAGATAAAAGAAGCCGTAGCGGGCTATATTAACAAGAGACTGGGCCGGTAAAGCAGGCCTTGATCATGATAAGGACAGATCGGAGGAAACAGATATGATCAGAAAAGCTGAAGACTGCAAAATCGAGTACCGTGAACACATGCGCGACGGCGACGGCACCGTAAAGATTACCAACCTGATCGCGGCCAATGAAGAACTCAACGATAAGGGAAGACTGTTCGGAAAGATCACCCTTGAGCCCGGATGCAGCATCGGGTACCATGTGCACGAGAATGACGCGGAGCTGTTCTACATCCTGAAGGGAACGGCTGAGTACAGCGATAACGGCCAGATTCGCACAGTGAGCGCGGGTGACGTGACGATCTGCCCGACGGGCACCGGCCACGGAATTGCAAACAAAACGCAGGAGACGGTCGAACTGGTCGCCGTGATCGTTTACGCGTAAAGACAGCTCCGGAGGGAAGGGGATATGGAAGAAGTCAAACTTTTTGTCACACAGGACAGCCTGAAAGCGGATATGCTGATGGAAGCGCTGAAGGTGGAGGGTATCCCCTGCTACCGCAAGGACATGGGGGCAGGCCAGCTGCTGAACATCTATATGGGAATGTTCACGAATTCCGGAATCAGCGTCTATATCCCTGAAAGCGCCCTTGAGCAGGCGCAGGAGATCATGGACACCCTCGGGCTGGTATCGGAGGAGGAAGAATGAAAAAGAGAATCCGCAGAGGCGCCGCGGCAGCCGCAGCCGCGCTGGCCGCAGTGAGCCTGGCCGCTCAGGCCGCCCCCTTGAGCGATCCGGATCAGGACGCTAAAGTGGAGCGGGCGCAGGAGATCCTCCGAAGGTACCTGCACGGGTCGGATGCAGATGTGGAGCCGGAATTCATCACGGAGACGGAACTGCTCATGGAGACTGAGGTACCTGTCGAGACCGAGGCGGAGACGGAAGATCCGGATAGAGCGGCTAAGGAAGCGGCTGCGCAGGAGATCCTGAGGAAGTACCTGCACAGACCGGAGGCGGCAGCAGAGACGGAGCCTGTTACAGAGACGCAGACCGAGACGGAATTCATTCTTGAGACAGAAGTCGCAACGGAAGTCTTTACAGAGAGGCCGACATACACTGAAGTTGAGACAGGGATCTTAACCGAAACAGAAGCTGAAACCGAGACTGAAACAGAAACTCAGACAGAACCGGAAACGAAGTTTTTCGTCCCGTATTCTTATGCGGCTGATTATGTCCGCTTCGGCAGCTATGACCACCTGCTGGTCACCATGAAGAATTCCGATTTTACGGATGAGGAATTTGTGGAGGCACTGATCGGGGCGCTGAAGGATAGAGGCTTCGTTATTGACTATCCGGAATGGATGACGGATGTACCGAACCCCGAAGCGGATGCGGACCTTCTGCTGGCGGCCGTTGCGGAGCAGCAGAACCTTGCGTCGATCAGCGAAGCCGAGTATGAAGCAGCCTGTAAGGCGTATGCCTATGCAGATGGTCTGGATGTGATTGCTTACCATAACCTTCACATGGTGGAAGAGATTGCGCTGAAGATACGTGCCGAACGCGGACTTGAGTACCTGCGCAGCCACACGTATATCATGCTGGACGAGGAAGAGACCGAGGCTGAGACTCAGGCGCAGACAGAGGCTGAGCCGGTGACGGAGGTTAACGGAGAGACGGAACCGCAGCCTGCAGCGGAGATCAACGGAGAGACGGAACCTCAGCCGGCAGCGGAAGTTAACGGTGAGACGGAGCCTCAGCCTGCGAATACGGATTATATCTTCCCGGAATCGCAGACACGCTTCCTGACATGGGATGAGGTGATGGCTAAATCCCTGCAGACAGTATGCTATGCCAAAAATGAGATATATGCCAGACATGGAAGACAGTTTGTCTCCAGGGAGCTGCAGGACTACTTTAACTCGAAAAGCTGGTACAAAGGCTATATCGCGCCTGATCAGTTTACGGACACGGTATTCAGCCAGGTTGAAATGACAAATATCTCTCTGCTTGTCGCTGCGGAGAAGGAAAAGGCTGTGGACGGGATGGGCTACCTGCTCGATCAGCCGGGATACGATATCACTAATATCAACTGAAAAATGTATTTCTGGATTTGACCGGAGGAATCGGAAATGAAGACCGGGATCGGACGAAGAAAACAATTTATGGCTGCTATAATAACGGCAGCCTGTATCCTTTTGGCCGGTGCGCTTTATACGCACGCCGCCACACGGCAGGAGGCGCTGCTTGAAAAAGCATACAATGCCTCAGCCACCCTGCCGCAGGTTTCTTTCTTCCTGGCCTGGCTCGACAATGACAACGAGCCGGAGATGATCATCAATTATGATTCGGTCGCGGGCGGTGAGGAGATTTTCGCGTGGGACGGCGCTCAGGTGGTCTCCCTGTTTTATGAGTATTACACTTTCAACTATATTCCCAGGACCGGACTGATCCGGATCGGCGGCGGCCGGGCGGGACATTATTACGACGATATTTACCGCTATGAGAACGGACGGTTCGACTTCCTTTGGAAAGGGGAGTTCAAAGCATACGGAACCAATGTGGAGTACGATGAGAGCGGGCATTTAGTCATGAATGACCAGTTTTCCTACATGGTAAACGGCCAGCAGGTGGATGCGCAGACGTATCTTTCCCTGCAGGCGGCCTATTATGACAGGGCGCAGGAGATCTCGCCGTACGATAAGCAGTATGATCTGGAGGGCCTGCGAACCCAGCTGGCTTTTTACGGGAGCGATTCTACGGACAGTACTTATAACATCGAACAGAGGAACGAAAACTATTCCGGGCAGGATCTTTACCCGGAGGGAGGCCCGTATCCGGGAACCGGCAGCGGAACAGGAAATCTGACATTTATCTCCAGTGATGTGTCAGAATACCCGACGGTCAGGCTCTACTTTGATTTTTCAGACCAAAGCGGCCAGCCGATCACGATCTCTTCCCTGGACGGAACCATCACGGAGAGCATACAGGGCGGGGCGGCGATCGAACGGACCGTGCGCAAAGTCGAGCGCCTGGCCGGAAACCAGGGCTTGAGCATCGACATCGTGGCCGATAAATCAGGCAGTATGGAGTATGACCTGCCGACCATGCAGACGATCATGTCCGACTTTGTATCGAGCCTCGATTATGCGACCGGCGATCAGGCCGAAGTTCTCTCTTTTGACTCGTATGTGATGTACATGTGCACCTACACACAGGACGTGAACCTGCTCAGGAACGGCATTTCCAACATGACCGCCTACGGGGATACGGCTCTTTACGATGCGCTGGCGGCCGCCATCAACAATGCGGCGAACCAGGCCGGAGCCCGCTGTGTGATCGGGTTCACCGACGGGGAGGACAATGCCAGCGGACGATCCGCGGATGAGGTCATCTATATGGCGCAGCGGCTGGAGGTCCCGGTCTACCTGATCGGCACATACGGGGCGGATCAGTATGAGCTTCGCCGAATCTGCGAGATGACCGGCGGCTATTACTGGAGCATCAGTGATATAAGCGATATCCGTCAGATTCTGCAGACTATCTACCGTTCCCAGAAGGATATGTACTGCGTGGAATATGTCTCAGACGCAGGTGCGGATCCTTACTGCAGCAGAAGTGTCAACTGCAGCCTGAGCGGCAGCGGGTACTTTGGTTCGACCAATAATCTTGTGTTTCAGGCGGTCCCGGCGCTGCAGGAGACGCAGCACGCTTCCCGGTATGAGATCATCCGCAGCGACGTGAGCTGGACGCAGGCGAATGAGATCTGCATCTCCAAAGGCGGGCACCTGGCGACGATCACATCAAGGGATGAGATGATCGAGCTGGCGAGGATGTGCGAGCAGGCCGGAATCAAATACTGCTGGATCGGCGGCTACACATCCGTCAGGAACGGACAGGCTTTCGGTCACTGGATCACCGGGGAACCGTTCGACTATACGGCCTGGTATCCCGGCGAGCCTTCGCGCAACGATTCGGACGGGACGCCGGAGTTTTACCTGATGCTGTGGAAAGTGGAGGATGTCTGGTCCTGGAATGACCAGCGCGATGATCTGCTGTCCACAGGACTGCCGTATTTTATCGGCAACATCGGCTATATTTGTGAGTATGAGTCTTCCAGATAGGCAGAAAGATCTTCGACTTTCTTGAAATACAATGGCGAGTTGGCCCGCATGAAGGACTCGATCGAAGGGACATCGTTAGCCCATCCCGCCGCGGCGAAAGGTACGCCGGCAGCCCGTGCCATATCAAAGCCTGGCTTTAAATCGTCCAGGACAAGCAGCTCCCCGGGAGCCAGCGAATATGTCTTCATGATCTGCTCGAGCCCGTAGGGGGACGGCTTTCGAAGATGAGGCTCCATATCCCAGCCGAAGATCATATCCGGCCGGGGAAGATGATTGAATTCATAATCTCTGAGAATATAGTGACTGAAGGAGTGCGAGATCACGCAGATCAGCCCTCCTTCTTTTTTATGAGTCTCCAAAAGAGCGCGGATTCCCGGATAGGCCTGCGGAATATGATCCTTGACATAACCGTGCCAGAAGGCCTCTTCCTGCTTCATCTCTTCCAGGCTGAGTCCGCAGATATCTCTGAAAAGCGGGATCACGCCCGGTTCAAAATTGTAGGCAAAATACTCTTCAAGCGACATGGAAAGATCAGGCCTCGCAGTTTTCATAAAAGCGAGAAAGGCGGGATAATGGATAGTCGCCGTACTGTTGACGACCGTATCATCGTGATCAAGCACAAGACATTTATATTTCATCGGGAAACCTCACGGAAGATTTTATCACAGACTTGTATTATAATAAGTCAGAAAGACACACTTGGGCAAGGGGTGGAATTACATCATGAAGGATGCAGACAAGACGCTGGAAGAGCTTCAGCAGAATGAAAAAGTCAGGCAAATGGAGAACTATGTCCAGCATGGGAACATCAGTACGTATGAGCACTGCAAACGGGTGACGGACTTAAGCCGTAAGCTCAACCGCAAGCTACACCTGAACGCGGATGAGGAGACCTTGGTGACCGGAGCCATGCTGCACGATTTTTACCTGTACGACTGGCATCATGATGAGCAGCCCCGCGAGGAAAAAGGATTGAAGCGCCTGCAGAAACTTCACGGTTTTGACCATCCTAAAAAAGCGAGCGAGAATGCACAGAAATACTTTGATGTCAATGAGGATGTGAAGCACGTCATCGACTCGCACATGTGGCCTTTGACACTGACGAAGATTCCGAAGACGAAGGAGGCGTGGATCGTCTGCCTGGCAGACAAATGGGCTTCACTGCAGGAGACTTTGTTTATGCGAAAGTAAAAAAATCACAGTTTTTTCACAGAATCTCCCTTTCCGGCAGGTTGACTTTTCCCTGCCCCGGGACTATAACAAGAGCTGAAAAAAGAACAGCGATGCTTACCGAAAGGTAAACGGCATTTGCAAGGAATATCAGCTGTAGCGGACACGATAAAAAGCCCTACTGGAGCCGACACTCCCGTAGGGTTTTTTGTGTGCAGCTGACAAAAAGGAGAGTGACCTGAAATGTTGACTAAGTGTGCGAAAAGTAACTGGAAAAAAGCAGCGATCGTGATGGGAATGGCAGCCTGCCTGGCTCTGCCGTTCAATGCGGCGGCGAAGGAGAAAGAGACTGAGACGGAGGCTCCGGCAGAAGAAACAGCAGCTTCTGGCCAGGTCATCCTGAGCACGGATTATCCGGGTGTGAGCGCCAAGCCCGGCGCTACGGTGACTTTTCCGCTTTATATTGTGAACCAGACTGCAGCCGATGATGATGCCGAACTGGAAGCGCAGGACCTGCCGGAGGGATGGTCAGGTTATTTCAGGGGCAGTGATAATGAAATATCCAGTGTGCATGTAAGCGCTATGCAGGAGAAGGCGGACAGCCCGAAGCTGAGTTATTCGCTGACGATTCCGGATGAAGCCGAGGATGGTGATTATACTTTTACGCTGTCTGCAGAAGGGGAACAGGTGAAAGCGAAGACATCACTTAAGGTAATGATCACTTCACAGGAAGCCGGCCAGAGCGATTTTACTGCCCAGTATCCGGAACAGCAGGGTGACTCGACCACAAAATTCAGTTTTGATACGACGATCATCAACAATCGTCTGACTCCGCAGTCTTATTCGCTGGCCGCGCAGGCGCCGGAAGGCTGGAGCGTATCGTTTACTCCCTCCGGTGAGAGCTCCAAAGTTGCTTCTGTTCCCGTGGATGCCGGCAAGAGCCAGGGTCTGACCGTTGCCGTTGCGCCTTCCGAAACTGTCAGCCAGGGCGAGTATACCATCCCGCTGTCGGCGACATCTGCGGATGACACTCTGACACTGGAATTGAAGATCATGATCACAGGCAGTTATGGTGTTACTCTGAGCACTTCGACCGGCAATCTGAGTGCTTCCGCCTATGCCGGCGAGGAAGCCAAAGTTACGATGGCGGTGACGAATACCGGCAACATCGATCTGGAAAACCTGCAGCTGGCCGGTCAGGGATCCACAGACTGGAACATTCGTTTTGACGAGACGACGATCCCCGTGCTGGAAGCAGGCGCGACCAAAGAGATCACCGCTTATGTACAGCCGGCTGAGAATGCCGTGATCGGCGACTATGTGACTGTGATGACTGTATCCAATGCCCAGGTCAAAGGAGAAGCGGACCTGAGGATTTCCGTCAGGAACCATACTACCTGGGGCGTGGCTGCCATCGCCATCATCGCGGTGGTATGCATCATCCTGGCTTTGATCATCCGCAGATACGGCCGCCGCTGAGAAGCTCTTTTCCGACGGATTTTTGAGAATAACGGATGGGGGCGAAACTGATGACACAAAATGAAGAAATGATCGTCCTGTCGGGGCTGACCAGAAGATACGGAAAAAAGACAGCGGTCGACCATCTGAACCTTAAGGTGAAGAGGGGAGAAGTATTCGGACTGCTCGGACCGAACGGAGCGGGCAAGACCACCACGATCCTGATGCTGCTTGGATTGACCGAACCGGATGAAGGCTATGCCATGATCGACGGGATCGACTGCACCAGGAATGCAATGCAGGTGAAAAGAATAACCGGATACCTGCCCGACAGCGTCGGGTTTTACCCGGATATGACAGGCAGGGAGAACCTGCGGTTTACTGCCCGACTGAACGGACTGGATGAAAAAACGATCGACAAAAAGATCGATGAGCTGCTCGAAAAAGTGGGAATGACTGAGGCAGCGGACCAGAAGACAGCTACTTATTCAAGAGGTATGAAGCAGCGTCTCGGAATCGCTGATATCCTGATGAAAGACCCCAGGGTCATCATTATGGATGAGCCGACACTGGGCCTGGATCCGGAAGGAATGAAAGAGTTCCTGCACCTGATCAGGCAGCTGGCTCAGGAAGACGGCCGTACGATCCTGGTCTCATCGCATCAGCTGTACCAGATCCAGCAGATCTGTGACCGGGTCGGGATCTTCGTTCAGGGGAAGATGATTGCCTGCGGGACCATCCCGGAGCTGTCGGCAGCTCTGGTCAAGGAAAATCATTACGCGCTGGAACTGGAAGTAAAACCGCTTGATGACCGTCTGCTCGGGTTCTTAAGCAGTCAGGGCGGCGTGAAGAATATCCGCCGGGAAGGCGGGAGACTGATCATCGAATCGGATGCGGATCTGCGCGAACAGGTGCTGAGATTCCTCTATGAGAATCATTATGTGCCGACCCATTTAAGACAGAAGGGCGGCGACCTGGATGAGATCTACAGCAGTTATTTCGAACATGAAGAGGAGGCGCAAGGACATGACACTTCAAAGCATGGGCGCGGTCGGCGCGAAAAATAATGGGAAGAACGGCGTGTCCGCTGATGAAATAAGTTCATGGAAGGCATCCCGCAGAAGCGGCCTGGGAGCCCTGTACCGCAAGGAGATGGCGGATCATATCAAGGGCAGACGTTTCCTGATCATTCTTCTTTTGGTGGCCGTCACGACTGCCGCAGGAATTTACGGCGCCGCAACCGGTATGAAGGATGCTCTGGAAGCGGACAGTCATTTCGTTTTCCTGAAGCTTTATACCACCGGGGGAAGCTCCGTTCCCTCGTATGTCTCCTTTATGGCCCTGATCGGACCGTTTGTCGGACTGATGCTTGGCTTTGATGCCGTCAATTCGGAGCGCAGCAACGGGACTCTCGGAAGACTCCTGGCCCAGCCGATCTACCGTGACAACGTGATCATCGGTAAATTTCTGGCGGGGACAGTCCTGATCGCGATCCTGACGGCGGCCAGCAGCATTCTGACAGGCGCGGCCGGCTTCCTGACCACTGGACTCCTGCCCTCGGGGGAGGAACTGGCAAGAGTGCTCGTATACATTGTCTGCACTATCCTGTACATCGGTTTCTGGCTTTCGGTTGCCATTATGTTCTCCGTATTCTGCAGGCATGCAGCAACCTCGGCGCTTGCGTCGATCGCGGTTTGGGTCATTTTTGCCGTGTTCATCAGCCTGCTGGCCGGATTCTTCGCCGGAGTGATCTATCCGGTAGAGACCGATTACCAGAAGGCCGTGAATGCGCTGGCAAATTATAACTGCCAGCTGTACATCAACCGGATCTCGCCGTATTACCTGTACACGGAAGCCGTCAGCTCCATCCTGAATCCCGCCATCCGGTCGGTCAACGCGGTGACGGTCTCCCAGCTGGTAGGCGCGATCAGCGGTTATCTGCCGTTTACGCAGAGCCTGATGCTGGTCTGGCCGCACTTGTTCGGCCTGGCTTCGCTGACAATGCTTGCCTTTTTGATTTCTTATGTGAAATTTATGAGGCAGGAGATCCGCTGATGACAGGGGACACTCCTCTTCACAAAAAGTAAGGAATATAAGACCATCACCCTGTTCCAAAGGGGACGTTACCGCAGCACCGGTACTTGGCGAAGGCGAAGCCAAGCCTTAGTACCGCTGCGCGAGGTAAGAGCGGGAGCGATCCCCGTGGAACAGGGTGATGGTCTTTTATTTCAATGTTTGTATGAGGAGTGTCCTCTGTCATCTAATGAAATTCGTCCAGACTTTCTCTTCCTGAAGCTCCGGCCAGGGCTCTGCGCTGCAGCGGATGACCATGTTGGCCATGTTCTTTCCGAGGATGCGCATGGTCTGCAGTCCCTCGGCATCCTGAAGCACTTCTCCTTTTGCCCCGCCGTGTGCGAGGTTCCAGTAACGCGAAGTGACGAGCGGCATCTCGTTGAGTGTGAAATACTTGTTCAGCCGGTCGAGAGCAGCGGTCGCACCTCCGCGGCGGCAGACGATGACGGCTGCGCCGGGTTTGTAGCGGAGAGCGGATGCACCGCTGTAGAAGGCGCGGTCAAGCAGAGCGCAGAAGGCACCATTGGGGCCGCCGTAGTAGGTGGGTGATCCAAGGATGATGCCGTCTGCCTCTTTCATTTTTTCCAACATGGCGGGCATTATGTCATCCTGAAAGACACATTGCCCTTTCTTTGAACAGCTTCCGCAGCCGATGCAGCCTCTCACGGGGCCGGTGCCGATGTGGAAGATCTCGGTCTCTACTCCGTATTTTTCGATTTCTGCGGCGCATTCTTTCAAGGCATAATAAGTGTTGCCGTCGGCGCGCGGACTTCCGTTGATCAGGATCACTTTCATCAGACAGTTCCCTCCTTCTGCTGTGTTTATCAAATTTAGGTAAAACATATATTTTTTGCTTGGACGAATATGGTTCAAATGCTGTATAGTGATGATAGCATGGTTGTCAAAGCACGTAAAGAAAGAGAAAAAAGGCATAGTTTTTTCATCGACATAATTTACAGGAGAATACAGAATATGAAAACAAGCCTGATCATGGAAGGCGGCGGCATGAGAGGAATGTTCACCAGCGGGGTGATCGATGTGCTGCTGGAGAACGACATTACTTTTGACGGATCGGCGGGGATCTCGGCCGGTGCCTGCTTCGGCTGCAATTTCAAATCGAAGCAGATCGGAAGAGCCCTCCGTTATAATATGAAATATGGAAAAGACCCGCATTACGGGAGTTTCCGCTCGCTTATCAAAACGGGCGACTACTATAATGCCGACTTCTGTTACAGGCAGATTCCTGATGAGCTGGATGTTTTTGATGTGGAGACGTTCGCGGCCAACCCTATGGAGTTCTACGTGGGGGCTACGGATGTGGAGAGCGGCAGGATCGTCTATCACAACTGCAAGGACGGCGGCAGGACCGATGTTGAATGGATGAGGGCTTCCGCGTCCATGCCGCTGGTTTCGCGGATCGTCGAGATCGGCCGGTACAAACTGCTCGACGGCGGGATCGTGGATCCCGTCCCCTATCGCTTCATGGAGAGAAAGGGGTTTGACCGCAACGTGATCGTGCTCACCCAGCCGAAAGGCTATGAGAAGAAGAAATCGCCCATCATGCCGCTGTTCTTTACGATGATGCGGGATTATCCGAAGATCGTACAGGACATGAACGTGCGGCACATCCGCTATAATCACCAGATGGAGGAGATCGCCGAGCGCGAGGAAAATAATGAAGCACTGGTCATCAGACCGCCCGAGGCGTTGAATATCAGCCGGACGGAGGGCAGGCCGAAGGAACTGCAGCGGGTCTATGATATCGGACGCGCCGAAGCAGAAAAACGGCTTGAGGAGATCAGGGCATTTTTGAAACCGGCCGCGGAATAAGGCGGATGGAAAGGGAGACGAAAGATTATGGAGCTGAAGAAAATCACGGACAGGATCTGCTATTATCCGTTCGAGACGGAGCGCGACCGCCCGGTTCTCGGGTACATCCGAGGAGACCGCCTGTCGATGGCGGTGGATGCGGGGCACTCGATGGAACACGTGGATGAGTTCTACAACGCACTGGATGAGGCGCACCTTCCGAGACCTTCACTGACAGCGATCACACACTGGCACTGGGATCACACGCTGGGGATGCATCACATCAACGGCCTTTCGATCGCGGGAAAGCGCACGAATGCCTATCTCAAAGGAATCATCAGCGGCCTCGGAGATAAAGCATCGGACTATTTTCTGGAACTTGATGAGACTATCCGGGCGGAGTATGCGACTGGTCAGCCGCTGGTGGTGACGAGTGCGGATATCGAGTTCGAGGGAAAGATGGAGATCGACCTGGGGGGACTGCATGTGCAGCTTTTCAGCGCCGAGTCGCCGCATACGGATGACTCCGTGCTGATCTATGTGCCGGAGGAGAAGTGCCTGTTCCTCGGTGACAGCATCTGCGGGGTATATCCCACCTGGGAAGTGGACAACGTGATGATGGAACGGCTGATCATGACCGTGGAGCGGATCGACTTTGAGTATGCGCTGGCGGGGCACTGGGATGTGATGACCAGGGAAGAGCTGATTCGGGAAATGAGAGAGAGCATGACCGGTAATAACGGATAAAACGGGAACGAAGCTATGATCAGAGAAATGCTGAACGGCCGCTGGGCTATGAGGACCGGGGACGGGGATCCTGTTGAGGGCACCATTCCCGGCTCTGTCTATTCATTTTTGCTGGATGCGGGGAGGATGAAGGACCCCTTCTTTGGGGACAATGAGCTCGAAGCACTGGCGCTGATGGAAAACGACTATACTTTTGTCCGCACTTTCCGTCCGTCATCTGCGCTGCTCCTAAGCCACTTTCAGGTGCTGCGCTTTGACGGGATCGATACGCTCTCGGATATTTACCTGAACGGCAGGATGCTCGGAAGTACCGACAACATGCACCGGTGCTGGGAGTTTGATGCGGCCGGCCTGCTTAAGGACGGTGAGAATGTACTCGAAGTGCGCATCAAATCGCCGACCCGCTTTATCCGGCAGGAAGATGAGAAGCACCACCTTGGCGGAACGACCGATGCCATGAAGGGGTTCCCGCATCTTCGCAAGGCGCACTGCATGTTCGGCTGGGACTGGGGTCCGAGGCTGCCGGATATGGGGATCTGGAAAGATGTGACACTGCTCGGTTGGGACAGATCGAGGATCGAAGATCTTCGAATAAAACAGCACCATACGCTTAAAGACGGAACACCCGCCATGGGAGATCCGGCGCACGCCGCTGAAGCGGCAGCCGGAAAAGTAAAAGTGGAAGTGACGATAACCGTGATGCAGAGCGGATCGCTTCCGGTCCGGATCACCATTACTTCGCCTTCCGGTCAGGCATGGGAGCTCGAAAACGGGATGCCGTTTTCCGTGCCGGAGCCGCAGCTTTGGTGGCCGAACGGACTGGGAGAACAGCCGCTTTATACGGTAAGAGTACAGCTGGTAAGCGGTGATGACTGTGCGGATGTCAGAACCTGTCGGATCGGCCTTCGCACGATGACGATGCGCCGCAGGCCGGATGAGTGGGGCGAATCTTTTGCCACGGAGGTCAACGGACAGACTTTCTTTGCGATGGGCGCCGACTATATCCCGGAGGACTGTATTCTTTCGAGAATCACGCCGAAAACGACCAGGGCTCTTTTGGAGGACTGCGCAGCAGCCCATTTCAATGCCGTCCGCGTGTGGGGAGGCGGGTTCTATCCCTTCGACTGGTTTTATGATGCCTGCGATGAGCTGGGGCTGGTCGTCTGGCAGGACTTTATGTTTGCCTGCGCCAACTACCGCATCACGCCGGAGTATGTGGAAAATATCAGCGAGGAGATCCGCCAGAATGTGCGGCGGATACGCCATCACGCCAGTCTCGGCCTGTGGTGCGGAAACAACGAGATGGAGCAGTTCGCACTGGTGAAGGAATTCGACGGGGATGAAGTCACTGCGGCGGACTATCTTATCCAGAACGAATACATCATTGCGAAGATCGTCTCTGAGGAAGATCCGGATGCCTTCTACTGGCCGTCCTCGCCTTCGTCGGGCGGGAAATTCGTTTCGCCGCAGGATCCGGACCGGGGCGATGTCCATTACTGGGATGTCTGGCACGGGGGCGTCCCCTTTACCGCTTACCGGCAGTATTATTTCCGCTATCTTTCGGAGTTCGGTTTCCAATCGTTCCCCTGCCTGGAGACAGTGGAGAGCTTTACTGATCCGGAAGACCGGAACATCTTCTCCTATGTGATGGAGATGCACCAGCGCAACGTCGGCGCGAACGGGAAGATCCTGCAGTATCTGTCAGCGACTTACCGCTATCCGACAGATCTCGAAAAGCTGCTGTATGCATCGCAGCTGCTGCAGGCGGAGGCGATCCGCTGCGGCGTGGAGCATTTTCGGCGCAACCGCGGGGGTGACCGCTGTATGGGTGCCATCTACTGGCAGCTCAATGACAACTGGCCGGTGGCTTCCTGGGCTTCACGCGATTACTACGGCCGTTGGAAGGCGCTTCACTACTATGCAGCCAGGTTTTTCGCTCCTGTGATGCTAAGCTGCGAGGAGGAGAGCATCGTTTCGCAGGGACGGACATGTGTAAGCGAGCCGGCTCCGGTAAATAGCACGGCGAGGCTGTGCCTGGCCAATGAGACCCGGGATGAGGTGCGCGATGAGGTGATCTGGGAGCTGCGGGATGAAAACAGCCGTGTGATCGAGAGCGGCCAGGTCCCGGTATGCGCCGCGCCGTTTGACTGTATGTGGACTGACAAGCTTGATTTTTCCGCTTATGATCACCGCAGTGTTCATCTAAGCTATCGACTCCGGGAAAGGGACAGCTTTAGCAGCGTCCTTTTTGCGCCGCCCAAGCATTACCGTTTTGCCGATCCGAAACTGCAATTGGTATATGATGAGAAGAGCGGCAGGATCACGGTAACAGCCGAAGCTTATGCCAAGTCCGTGGAGATCTGGTCGCCGGACGGGTATATCCGTCTGGATGACAACTATTTTGATATGGAGGCGGGGACAAGGACCGTTAAACTGCTTGAAGGTGCCGGGAAGGCGCTCAGGGCAAGAAGTGTTTTTGATATAAAGTGAATTGTTTCGATGATCAAAAAGGAGGCCGAAAGAAATGTTGCTGAGTAAACACCGAAAGCTGCTTGCCCTGATGATGTGTGCCGGAGCCATGTTAAATGTCAGTTTGCAGCCGCTGGCGGCGGTCACGCCCAATCCTTCACCTGAAGGGACAGAACAGGTTCAGAGCGAGGCGCCGGAAGAGACTTCGGGCGCGGAAGCGGCGGTATCACAGGGTAACAAAATTGAGGGAGATGGCTTTGATACGCCGGAAGAAGCGATCACAGCTTATTGTGAGGCACTGAAAGAAGGCGATTTCGAGAAAGCGGTCTCTACGTTCGCAATCGAATCATACTGCGAACACTATGATTATGTCGGACAGCTTCAGAGAAGCACGATGATTATGCCGATTCAACAGCAGATTGCTGTTAATCCGGTCACTCCGTCCATGAATGAGACAGCAGGTAAACTCAATGTTCTGATCAGGCAAAGTTTTATCATCAGACAGATCGCTCTGGCAATGGAGACGGTAGCTCTTGATAATGCCGCCTTGTCCGCAGATGAGTCATTGAGCAGCATCGTGCAGGATATCCGGGACGGAAGAAACGTCGGACTTAATGAAAACACTTTGAAGTCGCGCCCGGAGCTGGAAAAGATTGCCGGCGCGATCCAGCAGTTCCCGGATCTGTCCGGAATGGAGCTGTCGGCACCGATCTCCCCGCTTTCATTTGCGAAGGCTGTTCCGCAATATCTGTTTGCGCAGAACATCAATTCGATGTTTAAGATGGCAGCTATTTATGGCGGCACCGGCTTTACGGAACGGGGAATGCTGATGGAGGATGATAAAAACATCTTCCTGGTCATAACAGACCTTGTCCGATACGATGGAAAATGGTACAACTGCGTTCCGGGCGGTTTTTTTTGCAGCATCATGGGAATCGAGATGGCCAGGCAGGCGCTGATGGGCGGTCCCAAAGAGATGATATCCGAAGACGATGAGTGGTTTAATGCGCTGCGCTATAAAGGAGATCTGGAGGAAGCGCTTGCTGCAATCGATGTGGATCCGGGAACGTTCCGGCAGGAATATGACAGCCTGCATGACGAGCATATTGCAAATATCCGGGAAATGGCTGAAAAGGCAGGGATCAGTTTTGATCCGGATCGTTCAATGACAGAGCAGATCGATGTCGTGAAACAGATATACGATGAGAACGGTGAAGATTTTTTCCATACACAAGATCTTTACTCTTTTACCATCCTGTCCTATGAAGAAATGCTCAGTTTCTTCGGGGTCGAAGACCTGATCACACAGTAAAGTACGAAAAAACCGGCACCGCATTTGGCGGTGCCGGATCGTATATGTCAAATCTATTATTAACAAGGAGGGGGCTTTTAATTATCCCCGCTTGGGCTAGAGACTGCCTTGATCAGGCAGCGAAAGGGTTTTCATTGTATAATGCGAGGAGCGGTGCGTAATCGGCACCCAGCCACTCGATCATGTCTGCCATCGCGGGCATGACGCCGTTAATATTGAAATAGGTTTTGATACACATCCTTATCTTCTGGATCTCATCTCTTGTAAGTGTTCTCATGGCTTTTCGCTCCTTTCTTTTTTTAATCTGCCGTTTTGCTTACGGACAAGTCTATTTTACAGGGAAAACAGTGTTCATTCTGTGTTTTTCAAGTGAAGATTTTATTTATTTTCCCGTTATAAAAACGATAATCTATATGAACAGCGGCTTCGGCCAACGGCCTTACCTGTCTGACATTGATATATACGGCAGCGCGGTGAAGTATCCACAATACTCCGGAAAAATATTTAGGGAAAATATTCAGGGGAAATATACCCGGAAGGGGAGTATATCTATTTTGCCGCCTATATGATATAATTATGCCAAATGTGCCTAATTATGAGTGACTGAACGAGTGATTGAAGAAGAGTGACGATATATATCGATGATTCTGAAGATGAATCCTACTGAAAGGAGCTATGTAATGAAACACAGACTGTTTCGCCTGCGTACTGTTTTGATCTGCTCTGCCATGATTGGTGCGCTGACTGTGCCGGCAGTATCAGCCGAAACGGTTTCCGAGGACGAGACCGTGGCGGCTGAGACGGAATTTGAGACAGAAATGATCGGCGAGATCGAAACCTTTGAATTTACAGAAGAGAGCGCACCTTATGAAGGGGCCTGGGTCGACTTCGAGGAAGGATTTAAGCTGTATGTGCCGGTCGAGTGGGAGATCACCGACCTGAGCGATCAGCAGAAGGAGGAGGGCATCCTCTTCCAGGTCACCATCCCGACAGAGGAAGAACCGATCCCCGGGATTCTGGTAATGACGGACGAAACCGGCGGGGAGACAACCCTCTCCGGCATCGGTGAAAAGATCGATGAAGCCGGCTACGTATACAACGGACTTGTCAAAATGAACGGCATCCCCTGCGCTGCCTATACCTCCGCTGAAGACATGGAGGAAGATGTGGTCGGGATCGCCTTCTTCGACCCGTCAGGCGAAGACCGCCTGATCAGGGCAGAAGCACGCTGCTTCGCGGAAGCCCCTTCCGAGCTGATGACAGTGCTCATGTCATTGACCAGTTTGTAAGGCCGCTTTCATACGTTGAAGCACGAAAAGGGTCAGACCCCTTTCGTACATTAAACTGTTAAAGGGAGAGAAAAAGACATGTTTTTATTCAGGAAACAGCCCGACAGATCAAATGTGACTATTGAACGTACCCCCAACGGGCTGGATATGATCTCGCTTGATACGACGAATCACTGCAATGCGCGCTGCATTTTTTGCTTTAACGATTGGGATTCGTTCAAGCCGTGCAGCATGAAAACGGATACTTTTGAGAAAGTTCTGCCTATCCTGCCGCTTTTAAACGATGGTGGCCAGTTTCTTGCGTCGTGCTGGTTCGAGCCTACGATCAATCGGGAATTCTTCAAAATTGTGGGGATGATCCCAGACTTTTTAAAGGACAGGGGTTACTTTACCACTAATCTGGTGGTTCCCCTTTCTGATGATGACCTGCGGGCGATGTGCCGGGCGAACCTGGATCATATTAATGTGTCTTTAGAGACTTATGATGAGCAGGTTTATACACATGTTACCAGTGTGAAAATGTCGTTTTTCTATGACAACCTGACCAGGCTTGCGAAGATCGCTAAAGAAGAGGGCATGGATATCTGGCTGATCTCCATGCTGCTCAAGAGCAATATGGATGAATTCCCCTCCCTTGTACGTAAAGCTCACGAGGAAGTGGGACCGGCCGTGCATGAGATCCGTTCGCCTTTCTTCTATCCGGCGGACACCGAAAACAAGCCGGATGTGATCGGGGAGCTGCTGACCAGGGAAGAGTTTGCGAAGGTCCGCGAAGCTGTCGATGCACTTGGATATGACCATATCCGATGGCAGCCGGGTCCGACGAAGGAAGCGTTCCTTGCATTTGAGGCGGATAAAGACGGATACCAGGAAAAGGTGGAAGAGGTGGACCGTTTCTGGGTGAGGATCAATGCAGACGGAACCGCCAGGGTAGGTCATCCCGAGACCGGCACACTCATCGACCTGAAAGCGGCTGACGATCCGGCCGAAGCGGTGCTGGAAGAGCTGACCAGGCTGCGCACCGCCCGTTATCGTATGAATGCGGTACCGGCGGGGGCTGTCAAGATCGTGAAAGAGAGAAATGCCGATCCGTTCAGCTGCGACCGAATCGCCATCTGCGGCGGGCGTTTCCTGGAAGTGAACGGCTGGGAGACCGGAACGCTTCGCAGCGGCGCTCCCGGAGCCGAGCGCGTTGCCGTGCTTGAAACCGGCGGAAAGCGGTATGCGTCCGTTATGAACACCGTTAATAGAGCGGATGTGGCGGAAGCATTAAAAGACCCGGCATGCGAACAAGCCGGGTTCAGTGTACGGTTTGATCCGGGATTTGAGATCGGCGATGATTTCAGAATCTGGACCGGATATAAAGCCGGCGATACGATCTACCGCCAGGCTCGGTTGTATTAAAAGGTTATTTATAAGGGCATTATGATGCGTATTCTTGTACCGAGGTCCTGTCTTGACAGGACCTCGAAGTGCCCGCCGTGTTTGTCGATGATCCATTTTGCGATGGACAGGCCAAGCCCGGTGCCGGCGCTGTGCCGGACTTCGTCTGAGCGGTAGAAGCGGTCGAAGATACGCGGGATCTCTTCTTCCGGGATGCCTACGCCCATATCCTGGACCTGGAGATACGGTTCGTGTTCGGCGGTGAAGCCGGTGCTGAGGGTGATCTCCATTCCTTCGGGGGTGTATTTGGCGGCGTTGTCGGTGAGGATGCGGACGGCCTGCTTGAGCAGGGCCGGATCGGCGGTGATGACGATGCTCTCGTCGGGAACGCTCAGCCGGTAGCGGTGAGATTCGTCGATCATAAAGGATTCTTCATAGACTTCCTGCATCAGAGAGCAGATATCGACCTGCTCCAGCTCCAGGGTGGTCTTCCCGCTGTCGCCCCTGGCGAGGAACAGGAGCTGTTCCACCAGGTGGTTCATATGCTGCGTCTCGTTTTTGATCGCGCTGATGCTCTCTTCGAGCGTTTTCGGATCGGATTTGCCCCAGCGGTCGAGCATGTTGGCGTAGCCGAGAATCACCGCGATGGGCGTGCGCAGCTCATGGGATGCATCATTGACAAACTGCGCCTGCTGGCGGTAGCTGTCGCGCATGCGCAGCAGCAGGTTGTTCATGGCGGCCTCCACGCCGCTTAAGTCCTGATCATTGAAGGAGAGGGGCACCTCCGCGGCCGCCTGGCCGGGATCGATATTCTCTAAAGCCTTCTCGATCTCCTGATATTTATCTTCGGAAAAAGAAAGACGGCTCAGCTCATCCGCCTTGAGGGCGATCTCATTGATGGGAGAGAGGATCTTTCTTATTTTTTTATCTTCTCTGAAATAGGAAAAAAGCTGCCCAAGCATCTGGAGAGCAAACAGGGAAAAAACAGCGATGCTGATGACGATCAGCGGCTTCAGGGCATCTGCCCTTAACAGGACTTTCCCCTCGGGAGAGGTCACCGTGTACATCAGATGGCGGGTGTTCTCAGAAAATTTAAAAGAGCGGGCATTTTCCCAGACGAGCCTGCCCGTCTTCGCATACTCACGATCCGCGCACCATCCCAGACACAGGAGTAAAAAGAAAAACAGGTCGATCCGCAGAAAAAGGAAGGACCGTTTGCGGATGCCGTACCAGTGAAGCCTTCTGGTGATGGAGGACATACGCTTCAGCTGATCGGAAGCCCGCGTACGCAGCGATTTCCGGTCACTCTTCTCTGGATTTGATGACATAGCCGACTCCTCGAACAGTATGGATCATCTTGACATGGTACACATCGTCGATCTTGGCACGAAGATACCTGATATAGACGTCCACGATATTAGTCTCACCCACAAAGTCATAGCCGCAGACACGGTTAAGGAGCGTATCTCTTGACAGCACGATATCCATGTTCTCCAGCAGCGTCTTCAGCATCAGGAACTCACGGTTGGTCAGAGGAATCTCCGATCCGTCCCAGGTGACGCGGTGGCGCGGATCATCGAGCGTTAAGCAGCTCCACTTTAAGACACCTTCCGCGGGCTTTTCCGTTTCCGCCGCAGAGGCGGAGGGAGCAGCGTGCAGCTTCAGCGCCACACGGATCCTCGCGAGCAGTTCCTCGATAGCAAAGGGTTTGGTGATATAATCCACGGCGCCGGCATCCAGCCCGGCCACCTTGTCCATGACCGCGTCGCGCGCGGTGAGAAGGATGACCGGAACAGTCTTTTCTTTTTGGAGACGCCGCAGGACTTCAAGACCGTTAAGCCCCGGCAGCATGATATCAAGAAGAATCAGGTCAAAATCCTCCGACAGGGCAAGCTCAAGAGCATCCCTGCCGTTGGCGGATTTCGTGACCTGATATCCCTCATGCGTCAGCTCCAGTTCCACGAACCGGGCAAGTTTTTCTTCATCTTCCACAACCAGAATTTTAGTGCTCATCTTTTCTGTCCTTATTCTTTCGCAGTTCACTTTCGAAACCGTCGGCGAAGCGGCCTGCTTTATCGAGGATATCGTTGGCGGTCTCGGTCCCTTCATTTCCTCGGAAGGAATATCGGATACCAAACAGCATGGCGATCACCGCAGCCGGCAGCGCCACTTTCCACATAAGGAGGATGAGCGCAAGGACCCAGGTCGGCACCACGAACAGGTCATGGTCACGTCTCCGTACATGGAATGAGGTGTGGAAAATGAAACGGAAGAAAAAGTGAAAGACGCGTGCCAGGCTCCTTGTAAAGGAGGGAGCAGACTGGCGCTGCTCCTCCACCTTGTCCTGCACACGGATGTATTCCTTCTGTTCCTCATATTGTGTAGAGTAACTGGTCTGTCCCGGCTGCTTTACCTTACCCTGCTTTTCCAGGAGCACGATGGCATCGAGCAGGTCATCGCCCGACTGGGCCAGTGCATCCCTCGCTTCCTCATAGGTCACGTTGGCACGTTCCCTGAGGCGGTCGATCTTTTCAAGCGTATCCATAAGCAACTCCTTCCTGCTGAGGGTATTTTATCATACTTTGTATGCTTTGGGACAAAGCCTGAAAAAAGCCGGTCATTATTTCAGGCCTCACTCTGGATGCCGCTCTCGATTCCGTCTACGAAACTTCCAGCTTTATCCAGGATGTCATTGGCAGCGTCGGTGTTCTTCTGCCCGGTGAAGCGGTAGCGGACGTCAAAGAACAGGGCGATGATCATGACCGGGATGATGGGCTCCCAGAAGAAGAAGAGCAGTCCCGCGAACACCAGGGAGGGCATTGCAAAGATCTCACTGCCTTTTCTGGTTACATGGAAAGAAGTCTGTGTCAGGAAATCGAAAAAGTTCCTGATAGCTTTCGAAAGGCCGCTGGGCTTCTTTTCTTTCGGCTGCGCCTCGGCCGGAACGACTGCATCGGCTGAAGCCTTTGTCTCCGAAGCGGCGTTGGCTTCCTGCGCAGCGGTCTCGGCGGCGGCTTCAGCCTGGGGCTGTCTCATCCTGCCTTCCTTCTCCAGCAGTACGATGGCTTCGAGCAGATCACCTTCCGCCCGGTCAAGGATCTCTTTTGCTTCCTCATAAGAGATGTCTGCGCGTTCCCTGAGTTTTTCGATCATTTCAAGTTTGTCCATTTTTGGCTCCTTCCTTTAGTGATTATCTTTCCGCCCCCGTTGTTTCGGGGCGTCATGTGTTTTGCTTGATGCATGTAAAGAATAACGCCCGAGAATGAATCCGTCCTGAAAGAAAGATTAACGGTTGATTAAGGGAATGGAGCAAGTTTGATTAATGCGTATATATGATATAATGTCCGTGCAGAGGCATTATCGGGCCGCAAACGTGCGCCGGAGGCCCGGAACATATGGTTTTAACGATTTTTGAGGTAACACTGATTTATGAAAGAAACGAAAATTTACCGGAATGTGTTTGAAGAAGCCGGATATGACAAGGCTGCGATCGATAAAAAGATCGAAGACAGTTTTCAGGCCATCTTTTACGGGCCGGACCGCTTTTTTCACGAAGCCGGCTCCGATATGGGATATATGGAAGACACCGGAAACCATGACGCCCGGACCGAGGGTATGAGTTATGGCATGATGATGTGCGTCCAGATGGACAGGAAAGAAGAGTTCGACCGGATCTGGATGTGGACGATGACGCACATGTACATGGACCGCGGATTCCACAAAGGATACTTTGCCTGGTCGTGCAGCCCTGAGGGGAAGCCCAATGCATACGGACCTGCCCCGGACGGAGAGGAATTCTTTGCGATGGCGCTGCTGTTTGCCTCGCACCGCTGGGGCGACGGCGAGGGAATCTTCAATTATTCCGCCATGGCGCGGCAGATTCTTCACACCGTGATTCACCAGGAAGATGACGGAATAGGCCGGAACATGTGGGACCTGGAAAACTGCCTGATTCGGTTCATCCCGGAGAGAGACTACACCGATCCCTCGTATCATCTGCCGCATTTTTACGAGCTGTTTGCACTGTGGGCCGATCAGGAGGACCGCGGTTTCTGGAAAAAGGCGGCGGATGAGAGCCGGGCTTATCTGCAGAAGGCATGCCATCCGGTCACCGGGCTTTCCCCGGAATATTCTTATTTTGACGGACGTCCCTACGAGAAAGAGCAGGAAATCTTCGGAAAACATGACTGGTACTATTCGGATGCCTACCGCACGATCGCCAATATCGCACTGGACTACGAGTGGTTCGGGATTGACGGCGGCTTCGGATGGGAGAGCAGGACGGCGGCAAACCTGCAGCGCTTCTTCTGCGAGACCGTGAAAGATCAGCCGGATGCCGTCTACAGTATCGACGGTCAGATTCTTGCCCCGAAGGCGCTGCACCCGGTTGCGATCATCGCGGTTAATGCGCAGGCATCGCTGGCTTTAGACGCCTTGGAAGGCAATGCGCTCGAGTGCGTCAGGAAGTTCTGGGAGACGCCGCTTCGGAGCGGAGAGCGCAGATATTATGACAACTGTCTGTATTTCTTTGCGCTGCTCGCACTGGGAGGAAGGTACAGGATATGGTAAAATGCTCAAAATCTGTCAAGGCGCCGTTTTTTGCGGCGGCTCTGCTGATCATGCTGTTATGTGCCTGCCTGACTGTCCGTGCCGGAGAACCTGCGGCGGACGGAGCGTCTGCGGTGGATGTATCTTGCCAGGCTGATCCGCAGACTGCCTGCGAGATCTGTGTAAATATTGAGGATGCGTCGACGCAGGCCAGCTATACGCGGTATTTTGCTTATGATGACAGCATGGTGCCGGACAGCTGCGCGGCGGGCGAACTGTCGCCGGAGATTGCAAAAGCGTCAGTATATCTGTCCATGGGGGCCTATTATCCCGATAAAGGAAGCACCTGCAGCAGCCTGTATCCTCAGATGGGATATGAGCTTTGCTATACTTCTCCGTGGTATTCGAAGAGGATGTCCTATCGGGACTGCGATCATGCAGCTTTTACGATCGCGAAAAAAGAGGCCGGCGAAAAGGTGATCTATCTGGTGCCGGTGCGCGGATCGCACGATCCGCGGGAATGGTACTCCAATTTCCATGTCGGAAACCTGCCGGAACACGAGGGCTTCCGGAAAGCTGCCGATGAGGTTTTGAACGAGCTGATGGCGCTTATCCGAAGTGACAAACATCGTCCGGAGGATGTTTTCATCTGGCTGACGGGACACAGCCGCGGCGCTGCCGTTGCCAATCTGGCCGCCGCATCGCTGGCTATGGGAAAAGCCGGGGAGGGCCTTGTCGATCCCGAAAATGTGATCGCCTATACTTTTGCGTGCCCGGCGGTGACGCGCGGCGATGCCGGAGACCTGAAAAACATCTATAATTATAATAACCCGTATGATCTTATCCTCGCGCTTCCGATGGGGGAGGAGGGCTGGAATTTCGACCGGTACGGAACGACCATTACACTTTCTGATGAAAACGGCAACTATTATGAGATGATGCGCCGCTTCAGGACAGTGACCGGTACGAATTACGAAGCGTTTTCTTCGAAGGATCTTATCAGCCTGCTCTACCACCTCATACCGACGGTGGAAGAGGCGAGGA
>JBGUOI010000114.1:0-5116 GCA_045118075.1 Porcincola sp.
TACTTCAACGTACGAAAAGGGTCAGACCCCTCGTTAAAAATCCCCTTAATACAATCTTTATATCATTCGGCATTTCTTTATCCTACCTTTAGCCGGTTTGTGAAACAATAACTGCAGGAGGTGGGGGTCGTGAAACATTTCTTGTTTTCCCTCAGAAAAATTGGTCCTTTCCAGATTATTACGAGCAGCTTCCTGGCGTTGATTTTGCTGGGCAGCCTGCTTTTGTTTATCCCGGCTTCGAGAAGCGGCGGCGGGCCCTGTCCTTATCTGGATGCTCTTTTTACTTCGTGCTCGGCGGTCTGTGTGACCGGGCTTGTTGTGCACAATACGGCGACGTTCTGGTCGTTTTTCGGGAGAGGGGTCATTCTGGTCCTGATCCAGATCGGCGGCCTGGGCGTGATCACGGTCGTGATCGCTGTTTCGCTGATCACAGGCAAGAGGATCGGCCTTAGGCAGCGCAATCTGATGCAGAATGCCGTTAATGCACCAAAGATCGGCGGGATCATTAAGTTTACAAGGTTTTTGCTCATCTTTACAGTGCTGACGGAGCTTTGCGGTGCGGTGCTGCTGGTGCCGGCCTTCGGCCACAGATACGGTCTTATAGGAGGTATCAGAAAGGCTGTATTCCATGCCGTTTCGGCGTTTTGCAATGCCGGGTTTGATATTTTCGGTGACAAGACGGCGTATGCTTCGCTGACCGGATATCAGAACAATGCCGTTGTGAATATCGTGATCATGCTGTTGATCATTGCGGGCGGTATCGGGTTCCTTACCTGGGATGACATGATCAGGGGAAAGCTGCGGATCAAGAAGATGGCGCTGCAGACGAAGCTTATTTTAGTGACTTCCGGGCTGCTGATCGTGATTCCGGCGATATTGTTTTTCTTTTTTGAGTTTAAGACCGGAGGGATCGGGAACCGGCTGCTGCTCTCATTTTTCCAGTCTGTGACGACGCGTACGGCAGGGTTCAATACGGCAGATATCGGGGCGATGAGCGACAGGGCGAAGCTGATCATGATCGGTCTGATGCTGATCGGCGGAAGCCCGGGATCGACTGCCGGCGGTCTGAAGACGACGACATTTGCCGTGATTGTGTTGTCTGCCTCACAGTATACGAGACAACGCAAAAATGTCAGTGTGATGGGAAGGTCTCTTTCGATGGATGTCATCCTGAACGCCTTTACGCTGCTGGTTCTTTATTCACTGCTTTTCCTGTCCGGAAGTCTTTTGATCAGCGTGATCGAACAGCTGCCGGTCATGGACTGCATGTTTGAATGCGCCTCAGCCCTGGGAACGGTGGGGCTGACGGTAGGGATCACGCCGTCTCTGTCGGCGGCATCAAAAGTGATCCTGATCTGTTTTATGTATTTTGGAAGAGTCGGCGGCCTGACGCTCGCCTATGCGGCGCTCTCGGGAGACCACGGCGGAGCGGGAAGGTTCCCTGAAGAAAAAGTGATGATCGGTTAATGTCACCGGGAAGGAGGTCTCATGAAAAACGTGTTGATGATCGGCATGGGCCGGTTCGGAAAGTATACTGCGAAGAAACTTAATGAGTTCGGACACGATGTGATGGCGGTCGATAAGGATGAGGACCGAATCAATAAGATCATGGAATATGTGACCAGCGCCAGGATCGGGGATGCAACAGATTCTTTGTTCCTTAGGACACTGGGAATCAAGGATTTTGATATTTGTATCGTCGCTGTGGGAGATGCGTTTCTTGAGTCACTGGAGATCACTTCTCTTTTAAAAGAGCTTGGCGCTGAAAAAGTGATCTCGCGTGCGACGAGCGCTACGATGGAGAAATTCCTTCTGCGAAACGGGGCGGACGCCGTTGTCTTTCCCGAGCGCCAGCTGGCTAACTGGACCGCCATCCGCTACAGTACCGAGAATATCGAAAACTATATCGAGGTCTCGGACGGTTACTCAATTTATGAGGTAAAGGTTCCCAAAGACTGGGATAATAAAAGGATCGATGAGATCGATGTGCGCAGGCGTTACGGCATCAATATCCTGGGCATCCGCAACGGCAAGATGAATATGAACCCGTCTTATGACACGGTCCTCCACAGAGATGATTCAATGCTGGTCCTTGGACGGAATGAGGAACTGCAGAAGATGTTCCACCTTTGACTTTTTATGTGTAACTATTTTCCAGTGTGTCTTTCTATATGTGGAATGACCTTTTGAATAAGTGATGAAGCTCAGCAAAGGAGGAGCAGATCCATGCGTTTGGTTGAAAATCTTATGATGGCCGGTGTGTTTATTTTATGTGCCGTGATCATGTTCTTTTTTATAAGTAAGCTCTGTGATATTATAGAGGACAGCGTGGAGGAGGAGGTCTTAGATGCAGCGGTCAGCCATAGAGAAAACAAGGGACGCTCAGCCTCAAAGCAGTCTGGAAAGCGAGAGGGAAAATCGTTCTGTTCTCGCGTGCGTCTCGGCTTCTCCAAGCAACCAGAAAGTCATTCGGAGCGCAGCGAGATTCGCCAGGGGGAACCGCAGGTCGTTCACGGCGCTGTACATCGATGACGGACGGCTGCGCGGGGATGATGAAGGTCTGTTGGAAAATCTTCAGCTTGCCAGGAACCTGGGGGCGGAGATTGAGAGAATATCACAGAAAGATGTGATCAGTGCGATCACACAATATGCGCGTCAGAATGGAGTGACGGACCTGTTTATCGGGTACAGCGGGCCATCGAGCCGGATCTTTTCACAGCATCATCCGGCTTACCGGCTGATTCAGGAACTTCCGGAGGCGGATGTTCATATCATCGCTGATGCCTCGGTACAGCTTCGTCCGTCAGGATTGGAGAGCAGGATCCCGGGGAGGATCAATTTCAAGGATATCCTCCGGCTTATCCTGATCATGTCCATCGCGACGGCGCTTTGCGTGGTGGTAGATCACTCACGCTTCAGTAACAGCAACATCGTCACGATCTATATCCTGGCGGTCCTGATCACGGCGGCCATGACGGCGGAGCGCATTTACGGCATCATCGCCGCGGTGCTTTACATCCTGCTTTTTAATTTCCTGTTTATCACGCCGAGGTTTTCTTTCCTGGTCTACGATCCGGACTACATGGTCACATATCTTGTGTCTGTGATTGCGGCGATCATCACCGGCAATATTTCTTCGAGAATGAAGGAGATAACGCTGCGTTCGAGGATGCACGCCTATCAGACACAGATCCTGTTAAATGCCTCAGAATCCTTGCAGCGTGCGCAGGGGATGGATCAGATCATACAGATCACGGTAAGCCGCTTAAAGGAGCTTCTCGGGCGTGAGATCACATATTGTGACGCCGATACGATCAGGAACGATCCGCAGGCCATCAGGCTCTTTGTGGGAACAGAGGCGGACGAGTCATATATGAATAAGTGCCGCGAGGCGGTTGACTGGACACTGGAACACAACCAGCGGGCCGGCTGGGGCACCGATCATTATTCGGATCTGGATCATCAGTACCTTTGTGTGCGTACAGGTGATGAGATCTACGGAATACTAAGCGTTGACGGGAGCGCCGGGCCGCTGAACCAGTTTGAAGAGAACATCCTGCTGGCATTGATCAGCGAATGCGCGCTGTCTATAGAAGGTGAAAAAAACCGGAAGGAGAGGGAAGAGGCACAGATCATAGCGGAGAATGAGCGGTTCCGCTCTAAACTTTTGCGATCTGTCTCACATGATCTGAGAACTCCGCTCACATCAATCTCCGGAAATGCCGCTAATCTTTTAACACATGCGGAGGAGTTCACACAAGATGAGAGAAATGATATCTATTCCGATATTTATGAGGATTCGATCTGGCTGATCGACCTGGTCGAGAACCTGCTGATGATCACCAGGCTTGAAGAAAAAGTCGATATCCACCCCACCGGGGAGGTGGTGGCGGATGTGCTTGAGACGGCGGTGGAGAACGCCCGCAGACACCGGTGCGAACAGCAGATCATCCTTGAAGCAGATAATGAGTGTCTTGTCGCCGAAATGGATGTGCCTCTTATTCTGCAGGTCGTGGACAACCTGATCGGGAATGCCGTTAAGCATACGCCTCCCTCGACGAAGATCCGGGTGCGCGACTGGCGTGAAGGCGATCTGGTTTATATAAGCGTCTCCGACGACGGCCCCGGGATCTCCCCGGAAGACAAGTCACATATCTTTGAGATGTTTTATACCGGAAAACAGCAGGAGGCGGACAGCAGCCGCAGCCTCGGCCTTGGATTGAACCTCTGCCGTTCCATCCTCGAAAGACACGGACAGACGATCGAATGCCGGGACAACACTCCCTGCGGAGCAGAATTTGTTTTCAGCCTGAAAATATGGGAAGGACAGGAGACATGAAGACGTTTCAGATCCTGATTGTGGAGGATGATCAATCCGTACGCAATCTGATCACGACAACATTGAAAGTTTACCAGTACAATTACCTGACGGCGGCGACCGGGCAGGAAGCCATCAAAAAAAGCGTGGTCTCAAGGCCGGACCTGGTGCTCCTCGACCTGGGACTGCCGGACACGGACGGGATGGAAGTCATCAGAAGCATCCGCTCCTGGTCAAAGATGCCGATCATCGTGATCAGCGCCAGGAGTGAGGACAGCGACAAGATCAGTGCACTTGACGAAGGCGCGGACGATTATCTGACCAAGCCGTTCTCGACCGATGAGCTGATGGCCAGGATCAGGGTTGCCCAGCGAAGGCTTTCCTACATCCAAAGCGAAGACGAGAGCAGCCGGATCTTCCAGAACGGCGACCTTACCATCGATTATGAGGCAGCGTCGGTCAGCTGCAGAGGCAGCGAGGTGCACCTGACGGTGACCGAGTACAGGCTGCTGAAGCTGATGGCCGTGAATGTCGGAAAAGTGCTCACCTACTCCATGCTGGTCAAGGAGATCTGGGGAGATGCGCTGCAGACAGACATCGTATCCCTGCGCGTACACATGGCGACGCTGCGAAAAAAGATCGGTGACCAGACGCGCGAGCGGCCGCTGATCGAGACGCATGTGGGAATAGGCTACAGCATGCGGGTAGAAAAAAACGCGTAAATAAAGGGAAAAATGAAGGAATAAATAAAGGGAAAAATGAAGGAATAAATAAAGGGAAAAATGAAGGGGTCTGACC
>JBGUOI010000115.1:0-2902 GCA_045118075.1 Porcincola sp.
TCTCTAAAGCTGCGGCGAACAAAATGGAATCAAACTTACGGATTCCCAGTGTCCGTTTATCTTTTCTTGTTTTTCCGGTTTTGAACATTTTTTTCATCAGTATGTTAAATTCTGGCGACTCCTGACTTTACGGCGGCTTCTTTTACCGCAGCGGCAACTGCCGGGGCGACTCTTTCATCGAAAGCTTTCGGAATGATATAATCAGCGCTTAAATCATCATCAGCGATCAGCCCGGCAAGGGCATGAGCGGCGGCCATCTTCATCTCCTCATTGATTCGTGAGGCGCGGACATCGAATGTCCCGCGGAAGATACCCGGGAATGCGAGCACATTGTTGATCTGGTTCGGGAAATCGCTCCTGCCGGTTGAAATAACGGCAGCCCCGCCGGCACGGGCATCATCAGGGAAGATCTCAGGTGTCGGATTCGCACAGGCGAATATGATGGCATCCCGGTTCATGGTCCTTACCATTTCCGCAGTGACAAGTCCGGGAGCGGAGACACCGATAAAGACATCTGCGCCGGAGAGCATTTCACCAAGACTGCCGGTGCGTTTTTCCCGGTTTGTTTCTGATGCCATCTCTTTCTTGATCCAGTTAAGATCACTGCGGCCTTCATAAATTGCGCCTTTCCGGTCGCACATGGTGATATTTTTGAAACCGGCACTTAAAAGAAGCTTGACTACGGCGACAGCAGCGGCTCCCGCTCCGGAAGTCACGATCCGGATATCTTCTTTTTTCTTTCCGACCACCTTCAGGGCGTTGGTGAGCCCGGCCAGGACAACGACCGCCGTGCCGTGCTGATCATCGTGGAAGATGGGGATGTCACAGCGCTCCTGCAGCTTGCGCTCGATCTCAAAACAGCGCGGAGCGGAGATGTCCTCGAGGTTTATACCGCCGAAGGATCCGCTGATCAGGGCAATGGTGTTAACAATATCATCGACATCTTTTGAACGGATACAAAGCGGAAAAGCATCAACACCGCCGAACGACTTAAACAGGACGCATTTTCCTTCCATGACCGGCATGCCGGCTTCCGGTCCGATATCTCCGAGGCCGAGAACCGCAGAGCCGTCTGTGATCACGGCGCAGAGATTATGTCTCCTGGTCAGTTCATAAGATTTTGAAATATCCTTCTCAATCGCCAGGCACGGTTCAGCCACACCGGGGGTATAGGCAAGAGAAAGGTCCATGTCGGTAGAAACACTGACACGCGGGACGACCTCGATCTTTCCCTTTACTTTGCTGTGCAGTTTAAGCGATTCCTTTGCATAGTCCATAATAAATCTCCACTCTGTTCTTATTATCTATAGTCCGCAGACAATGATACCTTAACCGGTATTCAAAAAGCAAGTCTCATTTAGAAATCCCTTAAGAATCCCTGCTCTTTTATGAACAGGTCCGTATGGTATGATAAACACGTCTTATCAATGTATTACGGGGATATCCCCAAAAGGGAGTTGAGGGTATGTTTAACCAGTCGAAGACGATCCGTGTCATGATGTTGTCCGCCGCTGCTGCGGCTATGATGTCGATAGCTGCTGCCGCGGCTAATTCTTATGACGCGCGTTCGGAAAATATGGACCAGGTTCTCCTGTTTCCGGGTGATGTGCTTTTCGGAGCCGGAAATATCATCCTTGGTGAAACCGGAGAGCAGGCAGCGATCGGACCGGAGGGAGAATGGTATAACAATGACAGCCGTGTTTACCGGGTGAACATCGACCATGATAACCAGGTCACCGTGTTAATGCCTTTCGGATCAACGGTTACGGTGGAAGACGGCATCAGCCGGAGTGAGGATCTGATCGAAGATACTCATTATTATGATCATGAAGGCAACTGGCTTTCGGAAGAGTATTTTGTGGTGGAGGAAGAAGAAACACCCGAAAAGGATGTGGCTTCCTACCCCGAATGGATGACAGTCAAAATCCAGGCCAGGGAAGCTTCTGACGGTGAAGTCTTTGATCACTGGGAGAGCTCGGATGAAGTTATTCTTGAAGAACCGTATTCTCCGGAGACTTCTTTTGTTATGGGATCCGGGAATGTCTCCTTAAGAGCTGTCTTTACCCAGGCACCGGAAGGAGGAATTCCGGAGGAACAGATATCGGATGAGGAACTTCCCGAAGACGGCGAAATGATCGATGCTCCGCAGGACGATATCGTCTATGATGATGAATATGTGACGGGCGAAGAAACGGAACCGCTTCAGATCGAGGAAGGATGGAGCGGTGAAGAAGACTCCGTATTTGATATCTCAGACGCAGGACCGGGTTCGAACAGTATCTTTGACGGAATGGATCCTGACGCGATCGCGCAGGACGCGCAGGATACCCTGGACCAGTACGCCCAGGAGGCTGCCCGGGAACAGAATGAGGAAGCGGCAGGAGCGGAAAACGTCGTTGTCAGTGAAATGCAGGCGATGCAGGAAGCGCAGCCGGAAGAAGAGATGGCAGAGAAGATTCCGCAGCAGGAGATGCAGATGCCGGAACAGCAGGCAGCTCCGGTTCCCGAAGAGCAGGCACCGGAGATACCTGCACAGGAACACAGTGTCACGGTAGACGGCGGAAGCGTTATGGTGGACGGCTCGGATGAACAGATCTCACAGTGGGCATATCCGCAGGCGGAATACGTGACTGTCAACACACCGGAAAGAGAAGGCGCCGTTTTTGATCACTGGGAATCGGACCAGGAGGATGTCGTATTCCTCGGAAATGAAGGAGAACGCCTCAACTGGTTTATGATGCCGGACCATGATGTCACCGTCAGAGCCGTCTGGTCTGATAATGAACCTGAGGAACCGGCGGACAACCCGATCCGCATTCAGACTGAGCATGTATATATATACGGTGATGTCACTGTCAGTGATGCGAATGAGATCAGCGCGAAGCAGGGCGGCCTGGTAAAC
>JBGUOI010000116.1:0-27902 GCA_045118075.1 Porcincola sp.
ACCCGCATAGCGGGTGGTTTTTTGTTTCGCATGGATATATTTGCAAGCAAATATATCTCATGTTCAACAGACTAAAGTCATTTTCAAAAAACAAAAGAGTGCTGTGTTTAATGCACAGCACTCTTTTATCTATCTAATCAATCTAATCAGTCTTCAAAACCGTATTCCCGGCGCATCTGTTCTAACTCGGCCTTTCTCAGTTCATACTCGGCGCGCCTGTTTTTAACGCTCTTGTCCCGAAGATCAAGCACCCTCTCCCAGATTTCCTTATCACCCGATAAGAATTCCTCGGGATCGAGCCTGTGGATGGTCCTGCCGTCATTCGACATGACCGCCAGCGTACAGTCACACGCGAAAGCCGCAGTGATCGTGTCTTCCATCGAAAAACAATCCCGGCTGAATTTGTTGTTCAGGTACTGTTTTGAACACCCCAGATATTCTGCCATCTCATCCATGCTGACATTGGCTTTTGCCATCAGCCATTTGACCAGGTTCGATTTCCTGCGCTTATCCCAGATCTCATTGACCAGACCCACCGAAGGGATCTTCTGTGCTGCGTCTGCGTTGTTGTCATCCTTTTGGCGGCTCATTTATCATTCTCCTTCCTGCCTAACCATGGTGTCAGCTCTGACCGTCTTATTCTGTCAGTTCTGTTTTAAGTAGTATGCTATTTAATAGTATACTATATAAATAACCATAAATGAAACTTGAAAATGTCTCTGATTAGCAGGACACTTTTATTCTTTTGCACAAAACTTGTCGAAATATGCGTTTTGCGCTTCCTTGACAGCCTTTTTCACACCCATCCCGGCGCCGGAAAGGACGATAAGCGTTCCGGTCTGATCTTCGTTCACCTCGCTGTCATATGGCTCGATCGAGACCAGGTTTCCGACGCAGCTTACCAGGCAGATTCCCTTGTTCGTCCGGACAAATCCTTTTATGCGGAACGTTGTCTCCGCAAAAAGATTCAGGAAATGTTCCAGGTCCGGCACAGGAATACCGTCCGGGCCGGTCTGGCACATGACTTCAATATTTCGGGTCGCATCGCCGCAGACAAAGAAAGAAGAAAAAGCTCCCTGAGCGCGGATATGATCAAAGATCTCTTTGCAGGGCCCGGCGCAGAAACTGATCAGGTCGCAGGCTTCCTCCTCGAAGTCAAACATGTCCGTAAAAAGAGCATTGCCCCTTAAGTGAGATGCCAGCGTAAACGGACCGCACACCAGGCCGTAGAGCGCCGTCGTATCGCCGACTGCCTCTTTCATTCTCTTCATGACGTCCAGCACAAAGGGGATCCGTCCGGATTCTTTCTTAGGGATCTTGCAGTTGCACGGAGTCTCCGGCGGTTCCTCATCGTCTTCGCCAGCGGATGCGATAAGACCGACGGCGGGCAGTCATCCACCCATTTCAGGTCACATCCCAGGCACTCAGCCTCGATCTGGAGGTCAAAGATGACCGGCTGGCCGTCCGGCCTGTAGAGGCGGTTCACCTCCATAAGCGCGTCAAATGCCTTATCGGCATCCGTCAGCATCTCCGCAGCGGTGTACCCTTTCAGGAAGCCGGCGTGAACACCGGCAAACGGCACCCACGGCGCGCGCTGTGTTTTCATGTTTCATCGTGCGGATGACCAGGTCTTTCATAATTTCTCCTTCCTCAACGCATCACAGGAGCATTTTCCTTGTTGAATAATTATACTTTTTCCCCTAAATCCTGTCTATCCCGGAATGCGCAGATACATTTTTATACACATACGTCTCTTTACATCCTTTTATTTATGTGTTATGATGTCCTCATCTCCCTACTACACGCCTTTTTATGTACTCCCCCGTGAAAGGAAGGTGTTCCCCATGCCGCGACGCAGCATCCCCCGCCCTGCCGCCCCCGACCGCAGGATCGTAGACCTGAAGACCGGAAAGACCGTTGAAAAGCCGTCTCTTCCCATCGTCTGTGAAAGAATCCGCTTCTACCGTGAAAAAGCCGGAATGGAACAGAAGGCCCTGGCGAAAGAAATCGGTGTCACTGCCAATGCCGTCTCCAACTGGGAGAACGGACGCGGGCGCCCCGATCTTAATCTGGTCCCGGACCTGTGCAGCGCGCTTCAGATCTCTTTCTATGACCTGTTCGGCGAAGCCGGCCCTTCCGATGCCCTCACCGCTGCCGAACGGCAGCTGGTCGGGCGTCTCCGGCAGCTCTCTCCCGGCCACTACGCGGTAATGGAGCAGCTGGTGGACGGACTCCTGAAGGCTCAGGATGCGGAAAAGGCCCGGCCCGTACGGCAGCTTATCTGCTATGCCAGGTCACTGGCCGCCGGTACCGGCGATCCCACCGAATTTGAGGAAGAAGGGACACCTGTCTTTGTTTATGATACGCGTGAGACGCAGCGGGCGGACTGTATCTTCCATGTCAGCGGCGACAGTATGGAACCGGTCTACCACAGCGGCGACCAGGTCCTGGTAAGCCGCATCCCGGACGCTCCCGATCTGCGCCCCGGCGAGGTCGGCGCTTTCATCTGCGGCAACGAGACCTACATCAAGGTATTTGAGGAGGATGGTCTGCACTCCCTGAATCCGGCATATAGAACCATGCACTTTGATCAGGCCGACAGTGTGTATCTCATCGGACGTGTTACCGGCATCCTGTCCCCGGATCAGATCGTGCCGGAAGCAGACGCCGAAAAATATGGAAAACCGTGAACGAACTTATATCTGCATCGACCTGAAATCTTACTATGCTTCCGTAGAATGCGTCAGCCGAGGGCTCGACCCGCTGCGGACCAACCTGCTGGTCGCGGACTCTTCCCGCTCTGACCAGACCATCTGTCTTGCGGTCTCTCCGCCGCTCAAAGCGATCGGCGTTTCCGCAAGGCCCAGGCTCTTTGAGGCGAAACAGGCGATCCGCCGCTACGAAGCGCAGCATCACACAAAGGTAAACTATATCACCGCCGTTCCGCGCATGGCGCTGTATGAGCACGTTTCCGTGTCCATCTACTCCATTTACATGCGCTATGCGGCTCCCTCGGATATTCACATTTACTCCATCGATGAATGCTTTATCGACTGCACCGGCTATCTCCATTTCTATGAAGAGGAAGCTGAGCGCACAGGCGTATCCGCAGCCCGCGTCATGGCCATGACCATCATCCGCGACGTCTTAAAGTCGACCGGCATCACCGCCACCGTGGGGATCGGCACCAACCTGTACCTGGCCAAGATCGCCATGGATATCGTGGCGAAAAAATGCCCTCCGGATAAGGACGGAGTGCGCATCGCCGAACTCAACGAACTCTCCTACCGCTACCTGCTGTGGGACCACACTCCTCTGACGGATTTCTGGCAGATCGGCGCCGGGAAAGCCAGGCGCCTCGCACTCGGCCATATGTACACCATGGGTGACGTGGCAGAGCGGACCCAGTGGGACGAGGAATACTTCTACCGCACCTTCGGAATCGACGGTGAGATCCTCATCGACCATGCCTGGGGCATCGAGCCGGTCACCATGGAGGATATCAAAAACTATCATTCCGACAATCACAGCCTGTCCAACGGGCAGGTACTGCCGCGTCCCTATCTGTATGAGGAGGCGCGCAATGTCTTCCTGGAGATGATCGATGTACTGTGCGCGGACATGTTCACGAAGCATCTCACCTCCCGGGTCTTTACCTGGTGGGTCTCCTATGACTATAAAAGCATGGAGCACTGCCCGTCCTACGACGGGCCTCTGTGCCTGGACTTCTACGGCAGGATGCACCCGAAGCATTCAAACGGGACCGTGCGCCTGAAAACGAGGACTGACTCGGCCTGTGTCATCTCGGAGGCAATGGTCCGCTCGTTTGACGCAAAAACGGACCACCGGCTGCTCTACCGCCGCCTGGGAGTATGCGCAAACAACGTTCTTGTCGACGACGGTTCCTACCAGCTCAGTCTGTTTACGGATTACGAAGCTCTTGAAAAAGAGAGAAAGATTCAACAGGCCATGCTCAAGGTCCGGCAGCGGTACGGGCCGGGCGCCGTCTTTAAGGGGATGAATCTCAAGGAGGGAGCCACAACGCTGGAGAGAAACCAGCAGATCGGAGGACACAGAGCATGAAAAAGATCGGCAGCATCCCCCGGCCGCCGGATTTCCGCTATGACAAAGTGGAAGAACGCGGCAAGCCGGAGCATGAAAAAACGGATGCCTTCAGCATAAGGCATCCGCATATGGATATCGGTAAACGGGCAAAGATATTTGCCCCCTTTGACGCGCTGCGGGGATTCAGCGCCGCGCTCATGGAGGCGGAGGCATCAGCTGCAGCTGACCTGCCCCAGGATCTTTCCGATACTGTCATGGAAAACCAGGTCCGCCTTCCCCTCCATCTTCGTCTTTCCCTTGTTAATGATGATGAGACGGTCCCCGTGGTAGATGTGGGCCAGCGACGAAGCGGACCCGACCTCGAGTGAGGTGCCGCCGATGATCAGGCAGTCGGCATACCGGATCAGGCTGATCGCGTTCTCATAATCCGGCTGTGCGAGCAGCTCCCCGTACAGCACGATATCCGGCCGCACCATCTTCCCGCAGTCAGGACACTTCGGGACGGCATCCGGACTGTCGAAGATAAAGTCCGGTCCGAATGAGCGCCTGCAGGATACACAGTGACAGCGCATCGCACTGCCGTGGATCTCCTGGACGTTTTTGCTGCCGGCTTTCTGGTGAAGCCCGTCAATATTCTGGGTGATCACGCCGTCCAGCTTTCCGTCCGCTTCCATCTGCGCCAGCTTAAGGTGGGCTGCGTTAGGCTCGACCTTTCTGGCATCCAGGTTCTTCCGGACGTAGTCAAAAAAGACCTCCGGTTCCCGGTGCAGGCAGGTGTCACTCAGCAAATACTCGGGGCGGTACCTGGAAAAACGTTTATCCTTCTTCCGGTAAAGTCCGTCTTTACTTCGGAAATCCGGTATGCCGCTCTCAGTCGAGACACCGGCTCCGCCCAGGAAAACGATATGGGAAGAGAGCGCAATGATCTCATTGAGCCGCCCGATCTTCTCCTCTTCGTCCGCTTCCTTCCGGGCGTGCCGATCTTTTGTCAGAAATTGTTTCATCTCACCAGTCCTTCAGATAGAGTCCGTCTCCGTCCCGGAAGTTACCGCATATGATTCGGATCAGATCGATCAGCCAGCCGATCCCGAACAGTCCCAGCGTAAAAATATAAAGAACCCCGATTCCCGCCTTACCGGCGTAGAACTGGTGGGCACCTAAGCTGCCCAGAAAAATGCACAGAAGAAGCGCCGTCGTGCGGTTTTTCGGAGAATATTCAAGATCCTGCGCTCTGCTGCGTGTCCTTCTGTCGCCCGTATACATGACCGCCAATGCGATCGCGCCGAACAGAAGTATCGGCGGAAAGAAATCCTCCATAGCGGGAACCGTCGTCGACAGGATCAGCAGAAAGACATAGATCAGGGCTGTGGTCCGGAATGCTCTCTTCTGCTCGATCTGCAGTTTCTCCTGGCGCAGTTCCATCTCGTGCCGGAATTCCATCTCCCTTAGCTTCAGCTCGGCTTCCTTAAGCCTGGCCTCGTCGACGATCCGGTTCGTGACCATAATATCGCTGTCCACGATCAGTTTTGTCCCGCAGTAAGAACAGAAGACTTCTTTTCTGTCCGGATCGATCTGCAGCTCGGCGCCGCAGTTCGTGCATGTCATTTCAATCAATTTCATATGGATATTCCTTCCGGAAAAAATGTCAGTTACTTCTTACAGATTACCACACCGGGGAGGACAGCGCAAACAGGGATGCCGGCTCAGACGGAAGATTTCCCCACTGAGTTGACCGGTGATCATACACATGATACAAAAGAATCGGACACTGTATTATTCCTCTTTCTTAAGAAACGAAGAAAATAAAGGAGAGAATCATGATCTATTATGTGAGTGCCGGGAACCACGCCGGCAGCGGGATAAAAGAAGACCCGTTCGGAACCATTCAGCAGGCGGCCGACATTGCTCTCTCCGGTGATGAAATCATCGTCATGCCCGGGATCTACCGGGAAGCGGTCGACCCGAAACATGCCGGCACCAAAGACGCTCCCATCATCTACCGTTCCCAGACAAAAGGCGCGGCGGTGATCACCGGCGCGGAGCGGATCACAAGCTGGGAAAAAGTGCCCGGAGAGGACGGCGTCTGGATGGCGCAGGTTCCCAACAGCCTGTTCACGGACCGCAACCCGTTTACCACCCCGGTGAGCGGCGACTGGTTCATCATCTACTACCCCGCCCACACCGGTGATGTCTTCCTCAACGGAAAATCCCTTTATGAGGTGACGGAATATGACAAGGTGACGCACCCTGTCGTTTATGCTCCTTCCTGGGATCCGGATTTCACTCTGTATACCTGGTACACAGAGCAGGATGAGGAGCGGGATATGACCATCCTCTATGCCAACTTCCATGAGGTTGACCCAAATCAGGAGAATGTTGAGATCAGCGTGCGCAAAAGCTGTTTTTATCCGGAGCAGGAAGGAATAGGCTATATCACCCTCTCCGGCTTTACCATCTGCCAGGCGGCTACCCAGTGGGCTCCGCCCACTGCATACCAGGAAGGAATGGTCGGCCCGCACTGGTCGAAGGGATGGGTCATTGAGGACTGTGAACTGTTCGAATCGAAATGTTCCGGCATCTCACTCGGCAAGTATTACCAGCCCTACGACGATAACCGCTGGTCGGAAAAGAAATTCAAAGACGGCGCGCAGACCCAGCGCGACGTGGTCCTGGCCGCCTGGCGCGAAGGCTGGAACAAGGACAAGGTCGGCTCCCATACCGTGAGGCGCTGCCACATCCATGACTGCGGCCAGACAGGCATCTGCGGCTTCATGGGAGGAATATTCTCCCTGATCGAGGACAACCATATCCATCATATCAACAACAAGCAGAACCTGGCCGGTGCCGAAATCGCCGGCATCAAAATGCATGCCGCCATCGATGTGATCTTCCGCCGCAACCACATCCACCACTGCACCCGCGGCATGTGGCTGGACTGGCAGGCGCAGGGGACCCGCGTAACACAGAACCTGATGCACGACAACACGGTTCCCTTCCCGCATCTTCGCACAAAAGAAGCAAACAATGTACTCGGGGAGGATATCTGGCTGGAAGTCTCCCACGGACCCACGCTGATCGACAACAACCTGCTGCTGTCGACCCGCAGCATGCGGATCTCCGCGCAGGGCGCCGCCCTGGTCCACAACCTGTTTGCCGGTTCCTTCGCGGCGGTCGGGCGCGGCACCGACAACGGTGCTCCGGGCGTGCCCTCCCCGAGGTATACGCCTTATCATATTCCCCATTCCACGGACATCGTCGGCTTCATGACCTTCCTGCACGGCGATATGCGTTTCTACCGCAATATCTTTGTTCAGCAGGAAAAAGATCCGTACCTGGAAAGCCAGATCGAGCTGCTCAAAAATGACCAGTGGGACGACGGCAATCTCACCACCGGCACTTCCATCTACGATGGCTGGCCGACACAAGACGAGTGGGAAGCCATGTTTGAGGGGTACTGCGGTGAAGGCGGCGTACGCACGGACCGCTACTATCTGCCGCTTCCCGTATGGTCGGAAGGCAACCTCTACTTCAATGGTGCAAAACCCTGGAACAAAGAAAAAGACGCCCGGGAAGACAAGGATCATGAGATCACCATCCGCGTCGTTAACGAGGAAGGCAAGTGGCGGCTGGCCACCAACCTCTATGACTATATACCGGATCAGACATACCCCGTCCTTGGCACGGAAGACCTCGGCGAAGCCTTCGAACCGGAAGCGCGCTTCGAAAATCCGGACGGTACTCCTATCCGTTTCGACACTGATTATCACGGAGTGAAAGCGGAAAACCGCATTCCCGGACCGTTTATCATCTAAAAGGGGTCAGGCACCTTTCGTACTTCACAGTGTGAAAGCAAACCTGCCGAAGGAGGCATTATGTGCTGCAGATACCTTGTTGATCTCTCCCCCGAGCTGCGGCCTTTCATCGAGGCTGCCAGGGGATCCAAGCTTGCTTATAAGATGGTCCATGATCTTGGCCGCCCGGTCGTTGAACAGGGGGAAGTAAAACCGACGGATATCGCCCCGGTCATCGCGACCGGCGCGCACGGCGGACAGGCTGCTTTCCCGATGATCTGGGGATTTAACCAGCCCGACAATGATACGACCAGACGCTCGCATCCGCTGATCAACGCCCGCTCCGAGACCGCCGCCGTAAAGCCCACTTTCCGGGAATGCTGGCAGCGGCGGCGCTGCATCATCCCGGCCGCCTGCTATTTCGAGTGGGAACACCTTGCCGGACCGGGCGGGACGAAAAAAACGGGCAAAAAATATGCCATCCAGCCGGCGGGGGAAACCGTCACCTGGATGGCAGGGTTATACCGTATTGAGGAAGGCTTTCCGCATTTCACTGTTCTGACAAGAGAGCCTTCCGCAGAACTTTCCGTGATTCATGACCGCATGCCGCTTATCCTCCCCGGGGAGGTTATATCGACATGGATCGATCCAAACACTTCCCTGGAGACGATCAGCAGGATCGCACAGGAAGCCTGCACGGATATGATGTTTGAGAGGGCTTAAAAGGCCCTCTCTTGTTTTTTATATTATTCTTATTTCCCGGCCAGCTCTTCATATCTTGCCTTCGCCTGCTCTGCCCCCTTCGCAAACAGGGACTTCGCATTCTCCGGGAAGGATCTCTTTAAAGAGGCATACCTCACTTCGCCGTCCAGGAATTCCTCATAGGGGATGCTGGGCTTCTTGGAATCGAGCGTAAATTTCGGCTCCGCTGTCGGATTATAGCGGTACAGGTGCCAGTAACCGGCCTCGACGGCGCGCTTCATTTCATCCTGCACCTTTGCCATGCCGCACTTCAGTCCGTGGGACTGGCAGGGAGCGTAGGCGATGACCACGCTCGGCCCGTCAAAGGCTTCCGCTTCTTTCAGGGCTTTTACGAGCTGATTATAGTCCGCGCCCATCGCGACCTGCGCAACGTAAACGTTGCCATAGGTCATCAGCATACCGCCCAGATCTTTCTTGGGACGGCGTTTGCCGGATGCGGTAAACTGCGCCACCGCGCCGATCGGCGTCGCCTTGGAGGACTGTCCGCCGGTGTTTGAGTAAACTTCCGTATCGACGATCAGCACGTTGATGTTCTCGCCGCTGGCGATCACGTGGTCAAGGCCGCCAAAGCCGATATCGTAAGCCCAGCCGTCGCCGCCGAACATCCAGAAGGTCTTCTTGGTGAGCTGGTCTTTAAACTGAAGGATTCTTGCAGCCTCTTTATCAGACGCCGCAAGCGGCTCGAGCGATGCGATCAGCGCATTGCTCTTTGCCGGCGAAGCGGAAAAATCATCGTAAGAAGCAAGCCAGCTTTCCATTGCGGCAGCAACTTCTTCCCTGCCGCCTTCTGCCCGGCACTTTTCCAGATACGCTTCAATGCGGATCTTCTGGGCTTCCCTCTGCTGACGCACGGACAAGGCCATGCCCAGGCTGAATTCAGCGTTATTCTCAAAAAGCGAGTTCGACCAGGCCGGCCCGTGCCCTTCCTTGTTCACGGTGTAGGGAATACCCGGCATAGCTGCGCCCCAGGCCTGCGAGCAGCCCGTTGCGTTGGCCCAGTAGACTCTGTCACCGTACAGCTGGGTGAGAAGCTTCGCGTAAGGCGTTTCACCGCAGCCCGCGCAGGCGGCGGAGAACTCGACCAGCGGCTGGCGGAACTGGCTTCCCTTCACACTGTAGGGATCGAACACATCGCCCTTGTCGGAAAGACCGAGCGCGTAATTCCAGGTTTCGATATCAGCCGGCACCTTGTCGGCGCTCACCATGGTCAGCGCTTTTTCCGGAGCCGGGCAGCAGTTCTGGCAGCTTCCGCAGCCGGTGCAGTCCAGAACACTGATCTGCAGGCTGTAAGTATATCCGGCAGCCGCACTGCCTTTAGCGCCGGTCATCTTCATTCCCTCAGGCGCCGCATTCTTTTCATCCTCGGACAAAAGGAACGGACGGATGACCGCATGCGGACAGACATAGCTGCAGCGGTTGCACTGCAGACATTTTTCCGGATCCCATACCGGGACGCGGGTCGCGATTCCGCGTTTTTCGAAAGCGGTCAGGCCCATGTCCATCACGCCGTCCACGTATCCGGCAAAAGTGCTGACCGGCAGGTCATCACCTTTCTGCATGTTGATCGGATCAAGAATCTTTGTGACCACCTCGGGCACATCTCTCTCCGGTGCCTTCTCATCGGCGCACTCAGCCCAGGAAGCGGGTACTTCAACTTCCACCAGGCCGTTTCCGCCCGCATCGACCGCTGCCAGGTTCCTGGCCACCACCTCATCGCCCTTGGCGATATAGGTCTTTGTCGCCGCCGCCTTCATATATTCCACGGCATCCTCCACCGGGATGATATCCATCAGATGGAAGAACGCGGACTGCAGCACCATGTTGTAGTGATTTCCAAGTCCCAGCTCGTTTGCGATCTTCACCGCGTCGATCGTGTAGAAACGGATGTTTCTCTTTGCGAGTTCACGTTTGGCTTTCGCCGGCAGATGAGCTTCAAGGGCGTCTCCGCTCCACGGGCAGTTGAGCAGGAAGATTCCGCCGGGCTTGATCTCTGAGACGATATCAAAGTTTTCGATATAAGTCGGGTTATGACAGGCCACGAAATCCGCGTTCCGCACAAAATAGGAGGCACGGATCGGACCCGGGGCGAACCGAAGGTGGCTCTTGGTGACACCGTAAGATTTCTTGGCATCATACTCAAAATAAGCCTGCGCAAACTTGGTCGTATGGCTGTTGATGATCTCGACCGTATTTTTGTTGGCGCCGACGGTACCGTCGGAACCAAGACCCCAGAACTTGCAGCTGACAGCGCCTTCATCGGGAACCGACCAGCCTTCGGGCTCGGGCAGGGACAAGTGCGTTACATCGTCAAAGATACCGATCGTAAAGCTGTTGACGGGAGCATCCTTCTTCAGGTTCTCAAATACCGCGAAGATCTGCCCGGGTGTCGTGTCTTTGGAGGAAAGGCCGTAGCGTCCGCCCACGACGGTCACATCGGCGCGTCCTCTCAGGGCTGTGCACACATCCTGGTAGAGCGGTTCGCCGGCACTGCCCATCTCCTTCGTGCGGTCAAGCACGGCGATAGCTTTGCAGGTTTCCGGAATTGCGTCCATAAATCGACAAACATCGAACGGTCTGAAAAGATGCACCTGGATGAAGCCGACCTTCTCGCCTTTTGCCAGAAGCGCATCGACCGTCTCCTGAACGCATCCGCTCACCGAGCCCATCGCCACGATCACACGCTCGGCGTCAGGTGCGCCGTAATAGTTGAACAGGTGATATTCGCGGCCGGTCAAGGCGCTGATGCGGCCCATGTAATCTTCCACGATGTCAGGAAGCTGTGCGTAGGCGCCGTTGTTCGCCTCGCGGACCTGGAAATAGATATCGGAATTCTGCACCGTTGCGCGCAGCATCGGATGTTCCGGATTGAGTGCGTGGGCACGGAAGGCATCCAGTGCCTCCTCGTCCAGCATCGACTTAAGATCCTCATAGCTGATCTGTTCGACTTTGCTGATCTCATGAGAGGTCCGGAAACCGTCAAAGAAATGCAGGAACGGGATCCTTCCCTTGATGGCTGACAGATGCGCCACACCGGCCAGATCCATGACCTCCTGCACGCTGCCGGTCGACAGCAGCGCAAATCCTGTCTGGCGGCAGTTCATCACGTCGGAGTGATCACCGAAGATCGAGAGCGCATGAGTGCCCACGGTGCGGGACGCCACATGAAGCACGCCCGGCAGGCGTTCGCCCGCGATGCGGTGAAGCACCGGAAGCATAAGCATCAGGCCCTGCGAAGAAGTAAAACTCGATGAGAGCGCTCCGGTCTGCAGCGCGCCGTGTACAGCCGCTGCCGCACCGGCCTCGGACTGCATCTCGATCAGCCGGACCGTCTGCCCGAACAGGTTCTTTTTCCCCTTCGCCGACCACACGTCCGTCTTGCCCGCCATCGGCGAAGAAGGCGTGATGGGATAAATAGCGGCGATCTCGGTGAACGCGTAAGCCACATAGGCTGCCGCTTCATTTCCGTCCACCGTTACGTAATTTCTGGTCTTGTCACTCATAACAAACCTCCTGCTCCTTCATCCTGCTTTTCTGATACGTTCTCCTCAGGAAGTCCGTACAGCCTGGTGCAGGTACGCCAGAAAATATCTTCGATCTCTTCCTGTTCCAGATCAAGAGATTGATAAAAATCGATCTCACGCTGCTGAGTCCAGTAAGGATAATCCGTTCCGAACATGACCCTTTCCGATCCGTAAGAGCGGATCATCTCCACAGCCGTCTCCGGCTTAAACCAGTAGGACGAGGAAGACGTATCCACGATCAGGTTCGGAAAATCCGGCAGGAGCCTGCGGGCTTCATCCCATACGCTCCAGCCGCCGAAGTGGGCCCCGATAAACTTCAGGTCCGGAAATTGTCTTAGTACGTTCGCGATCCTGCCCGGATTGGAATTATCAAACCGCGAATCCCCGGTATGTACCAACACCGGAAGGCCGCTGCTCTGGCACATCTCATAGATGCGCATGGCTTTTGGTTCGTCCGCCTTGAAGCGCTGGGTGTCCGGGTGGAGTTTGACTCCCTTTAAGCCGAGCGCGTAGAGCTCATTAAAATCTGCCTCCAGGGTCTCCGAATCAGGATGCAGGCTGCCCAGTCCCGTAAAGATATCCGGATGGGAATCCGCCTGCCGGGCAATAAAGTAATTGACACTTTTAACATGCCTTGGCAGGATCGCCACCGAATGGACGACGTACCGGTTGATTCCGCATCCGCGTCCGGTCCTGATCAGCGTTCTTACCGAACCGTCAGGGTGCTTTTCCGGCAGCTGGCCGTAAAATGTTTCAATAGATTCGACCGCTTTTTTGGCCACTTCATCCGGATAGATATGACAGTGGCTGTCGATCATCATCCGCGGGTCATGCTGTTTCAATCTTTGCCTCTTTCTGGAGCCCGAGCTTCTCGATCGCCTGCTCTCGCATCTTGTATTTCTGGATCTTTCCGGCATCATTCATCGGGAAGCCGTCCACAAACTCGATATACTTGGGCACTTTGTGCTTGGCCATATGTTCAAGCACGTATTTCTTCATTTCTTCAACGGTCATCTCCTCGCCGTCCTTTAAGATGATGCAGGCCATGATTTCTTCTCCCATTGCCTTGTCGGGCACGCCGATGACCTGAACATCGCTCACCTTCGGATGCGTGTAGATGAATTCCTCGATCTCCTTGGGGTAAATGTTCTCGCCGCCGCGGATGATCATATCTTTAAGACGCCCGGTGATTCTGTAGTTGCCTTCCGGCGTGCGGCAGGCCAGGTCGCCGGTGTGCAGCCAGCCGTCTTTATCGATGGCAGCCGCCGTGGCCTTGGGCATCTTATAATAACCTTTCATGATGTTGTAGCCCCTGGCTACGAACTCGCCGACCACATTGTCGGGGCAGTCCTCGCCGGTCTCGGGATCCACGATCTTGCATTCCACCTCCGGGAAGGCGCTTCCGACCGTAGTCACACGCACTTCCAGCGAGTCGGTGGTCCGGCTCATGGTACATCCCGGGGAAGCCTCGGTCTGGCCGTAGACGATGACGATCTCGCTCATATGCATCTTTTCCACCACGTCTCTCATCACAGCGATCGGGCAGGGGCTGCCGGCCATGATGCCGGTGCGCATATGGGAGAAATCCGTCTTCGGGAAATCAGCGTGGGACAGCATCGCGATGAACATCGTAGGCACTCCGTGGAACGCCGTGATGTGTTCGTTGTGGATGCAGGCCAGCGACGATTTCGGTGAGAAGTACGGCAGCGGCAGGATCGTCCCGCCGTGCGTCATGGTCGCCGTCATCGCGAGCACCATGCCGAAGCAGTGGAACATCGGCACCTGGATCATCATGCGGTCTGCAGTGGACAGGTCCATGCCGTCTCCGATGCACTTGCCGTCATTGACGATGTTATAGTGGGTGAGCATGACTCCCTTGGGGAATCCCGTGGTACCGGATGTGTACTGCATGTTGCAGACATCGTTCACATCCACCGCAGCTGCCATCCGCTTGACTTCGGCATCCGGCGTCCGCTCGGCATATCCGAGCATCTTCTTCCAGGTCAGCGCACCGGGCATGGAGAAGCCGACGGTGATGACGTTGCGAAGGAACGGAAGCCTCTTTGCGCGAAGCGGCTCTCCGCTCTTCGTATCTTTCAGCTCGGGACAGAGCTCGTTGATGATCTCACGGTAGTTGGAATCGCGGTAGCCGTCGATCATCACCAGTGTATGGGTATCCGACTGGCGAAGCAGGTACTCCGCCTCGTGGATCTTATATGCGGTATTCATCGTCACCAGGATCGCACCGATCTTGGTGGTCGCCCAGAAGGTCAAAAACCAGGCGGGCACGTTCGTCGCCCAGATCGTCACTTTCGATCCGGCCCGGACGCCCAGGGCGATCAGGGCGCGGGCAACTTCATCGACATCGTCCCTGAACTGGCTGTATGTACGCGTGTAATCAAGCGTTGTGAAGCGGATCGCCTGCTGATCCGGGAACTGCTCGACCATCGTGTCGAGCACCTGCGAAAAGGTCTTCTCGATCAGGGCTTCCTTTTTCCAGACATACCGGCCGGTATGCTGATTGTTCCAGTAAAGATGCTTGCGGTGGCGCCTCGTTCCCTCGAAGCGGCTCATGCAGCTGACGAAATGAGTCAGGATGATCTCAAGGTCCGAAAGTTCCTTCATCCACTCCGGGTTCCAGACGATGGAGATAAACCCGTCATAGTTGACCGAGCGCAGCGCGTTCATCAGGTCCATGATCGGCAGCTCGCCTTCGCCCATCAGCTCGGGAACGGGCATCCCGTCCTTCGAGACATAATCGTAGATATGGACATGACGCACATAGGCTCCCAGGTTCGTGATGGTGGTCTCCGCATCTTCATTGCCTTCGATGCAGGTTCCCGCCATGTTCCAGAGCGCTGCCAGGCGGTCGTCCGCAAAATGGTTGAGCACATCGCGAAGTGCCTGTGTATCCACAAACGGACCGATCGTCTCGACGACCAGCGTCACGGGGGACGATCCGACCATCTCGATCAGCTGCGCGATCTTATCGATGCACAGCTGTTTGTCCCTGCTGTACGTATGGATACCGATCAGTTCGATTCCCAGGTCGGTCGCGACGCGGACAGACTCGGCCATCTCGCGCTCAAATCCGGGATGAGTGAAATCCACCGCTGTATCCAGGCAGGGGATCGTCAGGCTGTGATTGCTTAAGAAACGGCGCGTCCGGCCGGCCAGCTCGGGATTGGTCGGGCTGTTTTTTCCCTGGAAGATCCGATCTTCCACGTTGTAGATCTCGATTCCCTTCAGCCGGGTGTCCTGCGCGGCTTCGCAGAATTCTTTCCAGCTCCTGCCGCCCCAGTTCTTAATGGAATATGACAACTTCAAGGCTAATTCCTCCTAAATCTGTTGCAAGGCCTCAGTTTTCCTCGTAGACGATCTTGTTCAGCGCACTGATATAGGCGCGGATCGATGCTCCGATGATGTCCGTGGAGATACCGTTTCCGGAATATACTCTTCCGTCGGCACGCAGCTTCACGAGAGCGCTGCCCATGGCGTCGCGTCCCTCGGTCACGGTCTGGATCTGGAAATCATCCAGTTCATAGTGATGACCGATGATCTGCTCGATCGCCAGGAAAGCCGCATCGATGGGGCCGTCGCCCACTCCCACGCCGCGAAGCTTTTCGCCGTCCCTGGTAAGGAGGATATTCGCGGTGGCGGTGATCACGTTGCCGCTGTTAATTACATAATTTTCGATATGATAGGTGCTCGGGACCTGCAGCGCACTGCTGGCTACGATCGCATCGAGCTCTCTCGTTCCCACAAAATGCTTCTTGGACGCAACGCGCATGAATGCCTCATAGACCGTTGCGTTGTCTTCCTCGCTAAGCTCATATCCGAGCTGTGCTACCACGCCGATCACATCACCTATCGTGGCATTCTCATCAAGGACGACACCTGCGCTCTCGCCGATGCCCACATTTTCGAACAGGCTCTCCGACTTCTCCTGGGGCTTGACCATCCATGAAAGCTGGGAGACCGCGCGGCCAAGCTCGGTCGTGCGAAGCCCGGTGCTGATGCCAAGGTCATGTCCCTTGGTCTCCACAAAGCGGGCCATCTTCTCAAGCGTAACAAATCCGGCCGGAAGCGCCGTTGTCTTCACGCCGTCCGCGCCGTCGGCAACGGCGAATGCCGCGCATGCAGCAGCCATATCCATGGTGTCGTTCGTCTGTACATACAGTTCTTTCCCGGCAAGGGAAGGAGCCTTTTCTTTCAGCTGGCTGATGAATGCGGCAAACTCATCGGGCATCATGACACCCGCGGTATCGCAAATCGTCACGCAGCAGGCACCTTCGCTGATCGCTTTCTCAACCGCCTGGGCCAGGAAATCGATCTCCGCGCGGGTGGCATCCACTGCCGTAAACATCACGTTTTCGCAATAGAAGCGGCTGCGCTTTACGATCTCACCGATCGCCTCAAGCATCGCCGGCGCCTTTTTATGGCAGGTATACTCCATCTGCACCGGAGAGACCGGCGCGATCACATTCAGCTGCGGGGACCTGGCACTGCGGATGCTCTCCCAGGTCTGTTCCACGTTGCCCGAAGCGATCTCGATATCCGCGCTCACGGTGGTTTTGACCGTGGCAGCGATCGTCTTGTTGGAGAGCTCATCAGCCTTTGAATTTCCAAGGGCCGGCAGCTCGATCGCATCCACTTTCAGCCTGTCCAGAAGCTTCGCGATCTCCAGTTTCTCTTTAAATGACAGCACGCTGCCTCTGATGGCGCTGCTCTTGCTCAGTGTCATGTCGATCAGTTTCACCGTTCTCATATAAAACCTCCTCAATAAAAAAGCCCCGGGAGATTCAGACACATCGTCTGAACCTCCGGGACGATCAGATACATAGATCAAACCGCGGTACCACCCGGATTGCCGCAGATGCGGCCTCTTAGCAGCACTCAGCCAAGTGCTTCGCCATGATAACGGGGCGCTTCCGGACCCCCCTACGCAGAGCCTGTCTTTGGTGTTCTGCAACTACCCGCAGGACGTTCAGGGGATCTGCTCCGGTACGAGACTGCCCATCCGCACACACACCGGCTCACACCAACCGCCGGCTCTCTGAAGTAGTCATCAGAGGGCATAATACCATCATCGCATTTACACGAGTGTCAGTGTATCCAAAAAAGCGCCGTTTGTCAAGGCTTTTCTCATAGGTGCCTGACCCTTTTCGTACTTTAAAGTGCAAAATTCTTATGCCGCTTCATCTTCGGCTGCGGCCTCGGCCGCATAGGCGGCCGCGTTCTGTCCGGCGATCCGCCCGAATACGACGAAATCTGCCACGGCGTTGCCGCCCAGCCGGTTGGCTCCATGCACTCCGCCGGTCACTTCTCCGGCTGCGAACAGGCCGTCGATCGGATTGCCCTGCGTATCGATCACTTCTGCCTGCGGATCGATCTTCAGGCCGCCCATCGTGTGATGGATCCCTGCCGTCACTTTGATCGCATAATACGGCGCGCTGTCTAAAGGAGCTGCAAAGCTTGTCCTGCCAAATTGTTTGTCTTCTTTGGCTTTTACGCACTCGTTCTAGTCATTCATGGTCCGGGCAAAGGTTTCGGGATCGATTTCCAGGGCCTTGGCAAGCTCTTCATAAGTCTCGCCCTGAACGGTAAAGCCTTTGCTGATATATCCCTGGATCACGGCGGATGCATCGGCCATCGCCTGGTCTACGATCAGATAACTGTAACTTCCGGTCTGGGCGATCTCTGCCGCGGAGACGGCATCGCGTGTTCCGACTTCGTCGGTGAAGCGCTCTCCCTCCTGATTGACCAGGATGGCGCCGTCGCCGCGCAGGCCTTCCGTGATCAGGGCTGCAGTATTGGCTTCGACCGTGGGATGGATCTGGATCTGATCCATATCAACGGTATCTGCTCCGACCGCCTGGGCGATCTCGATCCCCTGGCCGAGAGCGCCCGGTGCGTTGGTCGTCATAAAGCCGGCAAGCTCGGGCTTAAGTTCGACCACCTTCTCAAGGTTTGCCCCGAAGCCGCCTGTGGCAAGCACTACGGCGTCCGCCCGTATCGTGATCTTCTCGCCGTTTTCGCCCTCGGCCTCAATGCCGGCCGCGGCATCGTCATCCATCATGACCGCGGTGGCTGTTGTATTAAGAAGCACCTCAATGCCGCGCTCTTTAAGATTTTCTTCAAGGATCGGCACGATATAGGAACCGACCGGAATGACTTTTCCTTCCTCATCCACCGGGCGGTGGATCCTCTTAACTGATGCTCCGCCGAAACTGGAAACGTTGTTCAGATGTGCGCCGATGCTGTCAAGCCAGTCGATGGCATCCGCACTGTTTCCGACGAGCGTCTCCACCAGATCCATGTCATTCCTGCCCTTTCCTCCGATCAGGGTATCGAGCTCGAACAGTTCCTTGCTGTCGAAATAGCCCTCCTGGTTTTCCCGGTATTTCTCCCACTGTTCTTTCACTTCCCCGGCAAGCTTGGTGATCCGGTCGTCATCCGACCAGGATTCAGCTGCCGCGGCCAGCTGCTTCTCAACGCCGGCTTCCTCACCGAACTCATTTTCATCCTGCCACAGCGTCTTTGCCGCGTTCAGTCCGCCCGTTGAACGAATGGAATTGCCGCCGACCATCGGCTGGCTCTCAACGACTATGACATTCATTCCCGCATCCGCCGCCTCGATGGCAGCCGTCATACCGGCGCCGCCGGCGCCTACGACGACCACATCGGCGTCATATTCCGTCCCGCCTGCAGCTGTCTCGGTCGTATCTTCAGCAGCGCTCTCACTATCCTCTGCCTCCGTCGAAATTTCGGCAATACTCTCACCGGCTGCTCCGCCAAACGCCGCAGGATCGATGCCTGCCTCCTCGAGTGCTGCGCTCACAGCCTGCTTGATCGCCCTGGATGTCATCGTCGCTCCGGAAATATCATCCACATCCAGACTCTGGCTTGCAACGATCTCACCCGGGATGGTCTCGACCGCCACTGTTCCGATGCCGTCTGTCTCGTTATGGTCTGTCACCTCCACCGAGATGATCTCATCCGGCGATGCGGTCACTTCCACGACCACATCATCCCCGTAGACACCGGGCGCAGATCCCGTCCGGGTGACCTCCTCACCGAAAGAAGCAGCCGTCATTCCAAGAAGCATGGATGAAGCGCATATAACAGCCATTCTGGTGCGAAAAGATCTGTTCTTCCTCATTTTTGTCACTCCTCCTTCAGATCCTTGTTGTAATTATTCCGGTCATCGCCGGACAAGCGTTCCCGCATTCATTGTCAGCGTCACATCGGCGATCTCCAGCGCCTCGGCGTCATGGGTCACGATAAAGACCGCTGCCCCGTGATCCGCCTCGCTGCGAAGGAGCTTAAGAACAATATCCATATTTTCGTCATCCAGGTCGGAGGTGGGCTCATCCGCAAAGATCACCTCCGGATGACCGGCGAGTGCCCTGACCGCAGAAAGCCGCCGCAGCTCCCCTCCTGAAAGTTCCCGGGGGTAAACGCCGGCAAGATCCGCGATCCCCATCATCTCCAGCAGCCGCAGGCTTTCCGCCTGAAGCTTTTCCGGTTCGGCGCCGCTCCCGGAAGCCGCCTTCTCCTGCCTGCCGCGATAGATTCCGTGCGCGATCAGAATGTTCTCCATGACGGTCAGCGTATAGAGAACGCCCGAAGACTGCGGAATCATCCCGAAGCTGAGGTTCCGGAACTTTGACAGGGCATCGTCGTTCATTGCGTAAATATCATTTCCGTCTGCTGTAATCGTACCGCCATCGGGCCGAAGAAGGCCGCTCATCATATTCATCAGCGTAGTCTTGCCGCTGCCGGAGCGGCCTGAAAGCACCGTTACCGTTCCGGGTTCAAGCGTCAGGTCTGTCCGGTTTACGGCGAAGAAGCGATTGCTTTCCCCTCTGGACCGGAAAAACCATTTTTCGATCTGCTGCGCTTCTATTCTCATCTGCCCCTCCTTTAACCTTCCCTGTATACCGTGCCGGGATCAACCCCGGAAAGGCGGTGTGATGCATAAAGCGAAGATACCGATCCGGCAGCCGCCGTCAAAACGACCGAAGCTGCTGCCAGAGCGATGATCGTGCCTGCCGAAGGACGCAGATAGGGAAGACCCAGTTTCATCTCGATCAGCGTCGTAAACGGAAACAGGATCGCCGAGGTGAGCACAACGCCAAGTATCCCTCCGGCGAGCGAGCACATTGCGCTCTCTTTGAGAACGATCCGCCCGAGCATCCTTCTCGATGTCCCCAGTACGCGCAGCAGCGCAAATTCCTTTTTCCTTTCATGCGCGATCATAACAAATGCGGCAATAAGGATGACCAGGGAAAGCCCCCAGACCGCCCCGATCAGGATGCTTACCGCGGAGGAGACTCCCGCAAGCGATGAGGAGACATCCGTGATCATGCTTTTGGTCTTCACCGCACTGGCATTTCTCGTGTGACCCTGGATAGCACTGTTGACCTTTCCTATATCGGCGCCTTCACGTACTTTTACATAGATCGCCGAAACGACGTCTTCGTCACCGCTTTCTATTGTATGAGAGATTCCCTTTTTCTCAGCGGCCTCAAGCAGGCACTTCATCGTCTCCAGACTGCAGTAGACAGCGGTATCGAGACCCGTTCCGGTCGCAGCAAGCCGGCCCGTCACATGACAGTTCTCATCATAGATTCTGAGCGTCTCGCCTACATCCGCTTCCACGTTGGTGCCCACAACAACATCCATTAATCCCAGGCTCCGGCTCGTGCTCTTTTCGATCCACGGCTTAACCGTAAAATCCGTCTCCGGATCAAAGCCGATCACCTGGATCTTGACGGAACAGCAGTCCGCCTTGAGCGAAGAGAGAAAGATCTGCGGGGCCGCCGCCTCAACGCCGTCCACTTCTTTTGTCCGCTCCAGGTTATCGCCGTCCATGTAAAACGCGCCGGTCGTCCCCTGCAGAAGCATGTTCTTAAAGCTGACCTTTGACTGCGCCGAGGACGGTACAACGATAATATCCGCTCCGAGTCTCGATTCCAGGCTGGCAAGCCCATTTTTCAGGGAAAGGACGAAAACCGACCCTCCGAACACGGCCACGGCCAGAAGCGCTGTCAGAATGATCAGCGCAGCGGTCCTTGCCGGCTTTCGGATCAGGTTCTTAAGAGGAAGCTTTTGAATATCCATGCCTATTCCTCTCATGCCCGGGGCCGGTCAAAGACCAGGCCGCCTGCCGCGCACAATGCCGCTGCGGCTGCGATCAGGGTCATTGCCGGACGCATCAGGCTCCGGCAGCGCATCGTCGCCATAGAGCACAGGCCGATCAGCATCCCCGGTGTGAAGATCACGAACAGGGCGCCGATGATCATGGCCAGATACAATCCGATGCGTACCCTGGCATCTGTAATGATCAAAGCCGCCAAAGCTTCTGCCGCGATCACGATCATACCGCCCGTGACTGCTCTGCCTGCCCAGTGGCAGGGGCCGAATGATCCGTCTTCATGAACGCACGGCCTGAAAAAGGTTATGCTGCCGATCGCGCCGATCACGGCAAGAACAACGATCACGACCGGCCAGACAGAATGTTTTTTCATCATATTTTCCCCATTTTTACTTTCCGAAATTCTCATTGATCACTTCTCTGGCAACGCGCCCGTGCTCGAGTATGATGGTTCGCTGGGCAGCTTCCGCCACCTCCGGATCATGGGTGACCACGATCAGCGTCGTTCCCTCCTCATGAAGCTGCCTGAACAGATCGAGCACGATGTTCTCGTTTGCCTCGTCCAGATTGCCTGTCGGCTCATCTGCCAGAATCAGCTCGGGGTGATTGATCAGGGCTCTGGCCACGCAGACGCGCTGCTGTTCGCCGCCGGAGAGCTGGCTGGGAAGATGTTTTGCCCTCTCCCTCAGGCCGACCCGTCCGAGGGCCTCCAAAGCTTCCTCCTCATCCGGCATGGAGTGATAGTACTGGCTGACCATGACATTCTCTACGGCAGTCAGATACGTGACCATATGAAACTGCTGGAAGATCAGGCCGATCTTGTCGCGCCTGATATCCGTCAGTGCCTTGCTGCTCTCCTTTGAGATATCCACGCCGTCAAGCAGGACCTCCCCCATGGTCGGCTTATCCATGCAGCCGATAATATTCATCATCGTACTCTTTCCGGAGCCGGACGGTCCCATAATGGCGACCCACTCGCCTTTTTCGACTTTGATATTGACCTTGTCGAGCGCCTTGAGTTCCCCGTAGATCTTAGAGACATCCTTCAGTTCAAGAAGACTCATTTCACTTATTCTCCTTTCAGAACGATCGCCGGATCAATTGCCAGCGCTTTTTTAATGGGCATCATGCAGGACACGGCCGCGACCGCCATGGACAGAATGACTGTAGCGGGCAGCAGGGCCGGCCAGAATGTGATGGACGATCCGAACACATTGACACTGACGACCTGTGCAAAAACAAACCCCAGAGCCGCTCCGATCAGGCCTCCCAGGCCTCCCAGGAAGATGCCCTCACCCAGGAATTCTTTTCGGATGGATCCGTCCGATGCGCCGAGGGCTTTGCGAAGCCCGATCTCCCTGCGCCGCTCGGAGACCACCGCCATCATCGTCGTCGAGACACAGATCATGGTCAGGAGCAGCACGACGACCGTCACCAGAAATACCAGCGACTGCAGTTTGCCCAGAACGGAAGTTTCCGAACGGGTCACCCTCTTTACCAGCCTGGCGTTAACGGGCAGTCCCGATTCACTGATTGCATCCACATATTTTTCCAGCGTATCGGCCGGAGCCGCAACAGACAGCTCGGCGACATCAAGTGTTTCATCCCCTGTCAGCTTTTCCAGGTCCTCTAAAGACATGTAAATATAGGATTCTTCTTCTCCGCCGGTCACAAGGATGCCGGTCACCGTGTAGTTTTCCTCCGCTGTCCGGGGCGAAGCTTTTTCTTCGGAAACAGCCTGGTTAAGTGCATCTACGGCCGCCTGGGAAGAGATCGTGGCTCCGGAGAGGGCATCGATTCCATCCCCTAAAGTTACCGGCAGCGTCTTTCCGATAAACTGCTGCTTAAATTCTTTGTCTTCTCCGACCCTGGCTCCGATCTCCGGCGTCTGGGAGGAAGCGTCGATCGTAAGAGAGGAGATCTTTCCTTCCTCGTCCAGCTCCGCTTCCACGGTTACCGCAGCATCATTGAAACCAACCGCGCTGCCCGAGAGCTTTGCACCGGCCACCCAATCCGCGGACGCGTCCGCGTTTTCTGTGACAGTCGGCTTAAAGGAAAGTGTTACATTGCTGCCGACCTTCACCCCGATCGTTTCAGCGATCTCCTTTCCGACCAGGATCTCGCGGGTATTTGAAGGATATTCCCCCTCCACGCTGAAATACGGGCTCGTCTTCACTACCTGGGAAAAATCGGTCCCGGCCGTCGTAAAGGACTGCTGGCGGCTGGTCATGTCAAGTCTCACATAGCGGTAGGGAGAAGCACCTACCAGCTCATCTTCCGGGATCTTTTCCAACGCCTGTGAGAGCACGTCCTGCGTCAGGGAAGAGTCCTCTCCCGGCAGAAAGATCAGGTTGGCTCCGTAGGAACGGAACTGTGCCCCCATCTGCCGCGGGACGTCATAGCAGATCGTCACCAGTCCGGAAAGGATGGCCGCGCCTACTCCGATGGACAAAAGCGCGATCAGCATGCGTGAGCGTCTTCGGAGCAGGGATGCCGTTACCATTCTCAAAAACATTTTTCTTTTTGTCATATCAATGCCCTCCATGCAGTACCAGTGCAGGCCTCAGCCTAAGCACCATCCTGATCGCGGGCAGCGACCCGGCCAGAGTGACCAGTGTGATCAGGCCGGCCACGATGGGGATCACCATCACCTTCATCTCGATCGCCGAGCCGAAAACGCTGCGTCCGATCAGCTGCGCAAAACCAAAGCCGAGGAAATAGCCGCTCACGCCGCCGATCAGCGCCGTGATCAGAATCTCGATCATAATGACTCCGGTGATGGAACGGTCCCTGGCGCCGATCGCCTTCAACAGTCCGATCTCCTGGGAACGCTCCATCACGCTGGCTGTGACCAGGTTGGAAATGCCAAGGGCAGAGCCGATCAGACTCATGGCCGTGATCAGAATCATCAAAAGCTGCGTCTTGTCCAGGATCGCGCCTTCGCTTTCTGCCACCTGACGGACGGCATTTGCAGAAGAATTCGTGATCGCTTCCTGAATCTGGTAACAGATCGCGCTGACATAAGCCGTGCAGTACCAGGTCTCATAGTCGCGGCTGCTCAAGGCTGCAGGATTTCTTGCCGCTCTGCGCGCCAGCTCGTTATCCGGCGTCGTGATCGCGGATACTTCGATAGAATCTACTTTATTCTCACGGTCCGTCAGCTCCTGTACCAGGTCAAGCGAACCGAGCAGCTGCATGTCCTCATCCGAACCCGCATCATAGATGCCGACAATTTTTACCTGCTTTTCACCGGCGCTTCCGGTCAGAGTCAGCGTATCTCCCGGATGCCAGTTTTCCTGCTGAGCCAGAAGGGTTCCCGCCATGACCTGGCCGGCGGCGTCTTCGTCCGACTCGTCGATCCACGATCCTTCCGGCAGATCCCACCAGCTTCGCATGTCCGTCATGCCGGCATCCAGTTCCTCCCCCGTCGGCAGGGACAGATGATGGTTAAACCACGATCCGGTGATCTTTACCGCATCGCCGCCGTTCACCGTCACCTGGGCATCCAGGAAGGGCGTAAAATCCACGATATTGAAAGCCCAGAAGATGGTTTTGAGTTTTCCGAGTTCATCTTCATTCAGATAAGAAGCGCCTAAAGCTTCCCCTTCTCCGACATCGTAGATGTCCTTGAGCAGGGAGGAGTCCTTCGGCTTTACCACAATGTTGGCGCCGTAAGTCTTCAGCTCCTGGTTTACTTTATCTCCCACATCCAGCATGACATTGAGCATACCGGTCGCGAGGGAAGCTCCCAGCGCGATCGTCAGGGCGATCAGCAGCATCTTCCCTCTCTGATGGAACAGGACGCCGCGAATCATCTTAAACAGCATTAGTCTTCGCCTCCTTCATCCTACCGGAATTCCTTCTCGCCGTTTTCCAGGTCGGCGATTTTGAATACCAGGCTGCCGCCGTCCACCTCATAGGAAAGCGGGATCGGGTTGCAGCCCCCCTTGAAGCCGATGGTATTGATATTCATAACAACGTCGCAGCGCTTGCAGACCACCTGGTTATTGCGTTCATAGTAGCCGGCGTTTCCGCAGACTTCGCAGGCATCCAGGCCCACACCGAAGGATGCGCTTCCCGGTTTTTTGACCACGATCCAGCGGACATTCACTCCGTTTTGCGTCTCATACTCAAAACGGTGCAGGTGTCCGTCTGAGACATCCTCCATACTGACGCGGATCACATCCCCGTCCACCTCATAGCTCTCCGGCTCGGAAAGAGCGATCTCCCTGGTGTCATAGCTCTTGATCAGCGTCAGGCTGACCACGATGAAGGCCAGAAAGACCAGCAGCGCGCAGGCGAGCCGCCTGCGTCCCCTGTTCCCGGCCCTGAGCTTGCGAAGCTGGGCAGGATTGTCATAGGGTTCGGTCACTTTTATGTTTTCCAGGATGAGCAGGATGGCCAGTACCAGCACCAGGACAGCAGCCAGCCAGATAAACCACATGGCATAGGCCGATGTCAGCTTGACCAGCTCACCCGCCCAGCCATGCTTCTCCTTGACATATTTCACCGGCCATTTCAGCCATTTGGCCCGGTTGACCCAGGGGACGAAGAAACGGCAGAAACAGTAGAAGGCGCTTGAGAGCATGCTGCAGATCAGGATGACCTTTGGGACTTTTTTGTTCTTTATCTTCAATGCGCAAAGATATAAAAGCCGCGCATAAATGATCAAAACCAGATAAGCGGCCAGCCAGCCCAGAAGTCTTTGAGCATAAAACCAGGACAGGTATCCGTTCCCCATGGTGTTGAAATTAAACGGATAGGCGGCTGCGCCGGGAAGTGTATAGAAGATCCTTACTGCCGAAAAGGCGCTGCCGGACAGGCACATCAGCAACCCCCCCGCAGAAGTCTTTTTATCGGGACCGCTTCCGCAGATAACAGCAAAGACCACAAAAAGCAAAGTCAGTACGATCAGTATCGCGTAAAGATAATGGTTCCATTGGCTGGAAACGACTTTATTCGTTGTATTTTTCGCAATTGCAAGTCCGATGGATGCAATAATGCCGATCACGATCCCGCAGCGGTGAAAAGCGGTTCCTTTCTTTCCGAAGCGAACATTGAGGACGGCATGAATCAGTGTCACGAAGGTCACCGTCAGGAACAGGTCCTGGATGACCATCCAGATGTATTTAAGCACGACAGGTTCCTCCCGTGATGAGCTTATATTTTACGCAAAAGGCTGACATGCAATACCCCGCGTATCGCATGTCAGCATCAGAGCAGATTTATGTGGTTATTATGATGTGGAAACCATTACCACTCTTTCACAAAGTTCCAGCCTGTCCAGGTAGCGGTCAGGGGCTCTTCCCAGAAACCGTCAGCCTCAACACCTGTCTCGGAGTCTACATGAAGAAGATAGCCGTTCTCAGCCGGGCTCTTGATGCTCAGAGTAATGGTGTACTCGCCTTCTTCCAGGGCGATGTTGTTGCCGTAATGCGGGCCGTCGGAAGCAGCCATCGGCATCATGGAACCGGTCAGGACTTCCTCACCTGTTGCAGCGTCATTGATCACATAGTCAATGCTCAGGTAGGGAACCCATCCGTCAACCGGGAAGCTGTAGGGGTTCTCATTAGCTGTCAGGTCTACTTCTATATGAAGGTCAGATCCTTCCTTCGGGGTAGCATTCTCAACGGGAGCCATGTCTACGGGCTGGAAATAAACCATGCTCATGGTCATGAAATCAACTTCCTGTTCGCCCTCAACACCCAGTTCATACTCATCAAAGCCGGCTTCCTCAGCAAATGCTGCAGCCTGGCAGCCAAATACCATAGCTCCGGTCAGTAACATTACAAGCAGTTTTTTCATTACAGTATCCTCCGTTTTCTGCATCAGTTTGATTTCGTTTTTATATCTAAAAGGGATTTTCGCGGGGAACTTCCCTTCAGATGACTTATTTTCATTCTTTCGTCAGTTCCATGCGAAGCTTGTCCATCTTTCCGCGGTAATGAGCGATCAGGAATGTGATGATCAGGATCATTGTCAGGATCAGCTGCGGAACGAGTGTCTCAAGATACGGGTAAATTTCGAATATCTGGATGATATCGTTCTCCGGGATGCCCGGCACTCTGTATACCAGGTCAAACACATTGCCCTCTGCCAGCTCTTTGATGCCGCTGCCGAGGAAGCTCACGCACATCACAGCCATCAGGATGCTGGTCGCGGTGAAGAACAGTTTGATCGGAAGACGGATGGAAAGCTTGGTGATCGCAAGGTAGACGAACACCAGCAGAACGCATCCCGCCGCGAAGCCTGCCCAGACCATTCCGGCATTTCCTTCACTGAGCATCGGCTGGTAGAACAGCACCACCTCGGCGCCTTCGCGGAAAACGCTCAGAAAAGCGGTGAATGCCAGGGCAAATCCGCTGCCGGCCGCCACCGAAGACTGTACTTTCCCGTCGATGTAGCGGCTCCAGGAAGCAGCCTCCGATTTGGAGATCATCCAGTTGCTGACATAGAACAGCACGCAGACCGCGATCAGGGCAGTGATGCCTTCGATCACCTCCTGGCTCTGCCCCGCTCCTGCCCAGACTTTCTTCAGGTAGAAGAGCACGCCTGCTGCCGCGAAGCTTGCCAGAATACCGAATACGGCGCCGATATAAACAT
>JBGUOI010000117.1:0-21130 GCA_045118075.1 Porcincola sp.
CCATGAAAAATATTTCGGCGAACCCGCTGAACATCAGCCCCGAGGAACTGACAGAGCGTTTCGTGAGAGGAGACGTCTCGCGCACCACAGAGGGCAGCGGCCTGGGGCTTTCCATTGCCCGCTCGCTGACAGAGCTGCAGGGCGGGGAATTCCGGATCGAGATCGACGGGGATTATTACAAAGCGTCCCTGATATTTGACATCGTCACACCATCTTGACAAACCCACGCACCTCATTTTATACTTAAAGTCCGCACAGCCGGGGAGATAGCGGTTCCCTGTACCTGCAATCCGCTACAGCAGGGGTGATGTCTCGCCCCGGGTGCGTGAGTTGTGAAGCTGCCCGTGGTAAGCGGTGCTGACGTGAGGGCCCCCGCGCGGCGGACCCCTTCGAACCATGTCAGGGCAGGAATGCAGCAGCATTAAGGAGATGTGTACGGGTGATGCAGGATCACCGTCACCGAGCAGGCTGCCACGGTAACGTTCATGACTCCCATTCAAAGCGAGACGTGCGGATTGAAAGAAATGAACGGAGACGATCATCGGATCGTCTCTTTTCATTTTTTAGTTGACTTAAGTCAGCTGAGCTTGTGATGAGTTTGCAAAGCAAACGAATCCTTGCGAAGCAGAAATCCACCCGCTATGCGGGTGAGAGTAAAAGGTTATACAAAAGAATCACCTTTCCCTACAATAGAGGTGTCCAAGCCACTATTGAGAAAGGAAAGGTGATTCTATGCCGAAGGCAAATAGCGCCGCACATACAAAATGGATGTGCAAGTACCATATTGTCTTCACACCAAAGTATAGGCGGAAAATAATTTACAATCAATACAAGAAAGATCTAGCAGAAATCCTCCATGACCTGTGTGCATACAAAGGCGTGGAGATAATAGAAGGGCATCTGATGCCAGATCATGTACACATGCTGGTGAGTATTCCGCCGAAGATCAGTGTAGCGTCATTTATGGGATATCTGAAAGGAAAAAGTTCATTGATGATGTTCGACAGGCACGCGAATCTGAAGTATAAGTTCGGAAACCGGCACTTTTGGTCCGAGGGGTACTATGTCAGCACAGTGGGATTGAACGATGCGACAGTCAAGAAGTACATCAGGGATCAGGAGAGAGCCGATATCCTGAAGGATAAGATGAGTGTAAAGGAATACGAGGATCCTTTCGGGGCGAAGCCTGGAAAGGATCCCAAAGAAACAAAGTAACAAGCAGCCCCTTTAGGGGCGGCCAGGAGATAAAAGCAATAGAGGCTTGAGCGGAGCCTGAGGGAGCGAAAGCTCCCGAGGGCAATAAAGCGAAAGCCAGCGCCTTTAGACGCTGGCTAGTAACGCGGGCTTATAGCCCGCATCCCGAACCACCCGTTTTACGGGTGGAGGCGATTTATAAAGACCGCTCCCGGTCATTTTCCTATATAAACAAGGCAGAGCGTTGTCATGTCATCATACTGCTCCGCATCTTCCATGAAGGCCTCGATACGTGCGGTCGTTTTTTCGATGATCTGTAAAGGCGCATCGTCCTTGTCGAGCTGGTTGAGGGTATAGATGAGGCGGCTTTCGGTAAACTGGCTTTTGTCCGGCGCAATGGCTTCGGTCAGGCCGTCCGTGTAGAGAAAGAGGACATCGCCCGGCTCAAGCTGATAATATTCGTCCCTGATGGTAATGTGATCGAGCACACCGATTAAAGGACCATGCCTGGTGACGATCGATTTAAACGGCATGCCGCTGCGGCGCAGGGCCGGATTTTCGTGGCCGGCGTTGGCACAGATCAGCTCACCTGTCGACAGAGTAAGTATACCGAGCCATACGGTGCAGAACATGTTGGAATCATTGCCCTCCAGGAGGCGTTGATTAACTTCTTTAAGGACTGAGGCGGGGGTCCCGCCAAGCAGAGTCCTGTCCTTGAGCATGGTTTTTGAAATGGCCATGAACAGGGAGGCCGGGACTCCTTTGCCGGATACATCAGCGATGGTCAGCGCAAGATGGTCGTCGTCGATCAGGTAGAGATCGTAGAAGTCACCGCCGATCTCCCTGGCGGGGATCATGGATGCGTACAGGTCGAATTCATGATGGTCAGGGAAGGGCGGAAATGTCTTGGGAAGCAGTGCTTCCTGGATGCCGGAAGCGATGGTCAGTTCCGTATTGATCCGCTCTGTCTGTGCAGTTACTTTTGTGAGTCTGCGGACATAAGACGAGAGTTCCTGCTCCATCCTTTTCATTGCCTGGGCGAGCGTTTCGATCTCATCACCGGTATGAATGTTCAGTTCGCTGAAATAACTTTTGACCAGTGCGGTCGTCTCAGAACGGGATGTATCGACCGTATAGGCGTTGGCGGCTTTGCTCATCTGCAGGATGGGAGTGACGATGATCCTGTGCGTGATCAGGTAGGAGATCAGGGCCAGAACGCTGGCGGCCAGGAAGATCGTCAGCACATACTGGTGAATGAAGCCCTCCTGGTCGATCGCCACATCATCATAGGAATCGACGACCTCGACGTAGGCGATGATCTCACCCGTCTGGGGATGATAATAAGGCGCAATGCTCGAAAAGTAGGTTCCTCGTTTGCGGGAGGCCTCGTAGCTTAAGCTGAAATGTCCGCTGCTCCCGTCTTTGACATAATCGTCAAACCCTTCATAGAACTCACTGATATCGCCCGCGGCGTCCATTCCGAACAGATACTCAGAATCCTGCAGAGCATAAAAGACACTGATCATATGCTTGCGCAGGGGGTCAATGATAAAAATATGGATGCTGAACACATCATTTTCCCTGGCGACCGCAGGCAGGACCGATTCGGTATTATAATAAGCCGGAGTGGCAACCTTGTCGAAGTAAGCGGAAAACTTATCGAGGGAATCCATATAATCCTGAACAGCTTCAGTGAACTCCTCATCGTTTGAGGGAACGGACGAATCATCTACGTAACGCTCCATGACCTTTTCTTTCCGGTCTATTTCTTCCATCAGCTCCGGGGGGACCTGCTCATAGATCTCTCTCACCTGCTCGATATACTTCACGGCGTCCGCATTATCCATCATAAGCGCGATCGTTCTGGCAAGCTGCCAGGTATCAGTCTCGTACTGTCTGGCCTGGCGGATATTGTGGATCCTTGCGCCGATCATCAGGGAGACGCCGCACAAAATGAGCGTAAGAAGCAAAACCCCCAGGATCGTCCTGGCGGAAAGCGGAATATGAAATGATCTTTTTTTGCGGCCGGTCGGTGACATGTACGCGTCCTTCCTTGATCAGTCAGTCTGTTCACTAGTGATAATGAAATGATACCGCACGGCGGGAGGGAAAGCAAGAACCGGGAATCGAAGCATCATCCGGTTGCTATTTTACACGGTTTTCGATAAAATTTCAGTGAACATATCATCTTGATTGAACAGGAGAAAACAGTATGAAAGTGATCGGTTTGGATACAGGTACGACAACGATCAGCGCGGTGGTACTGGACCTGGATGCTGACAGTGTTCTGGACAGCCGTACGATCCCAAACGGCAGCCACCTGAGCAGCCCGAATGAGTGGGAGCATATCCAGAATGCGGATAGTGTGGTCACCCGGGCGCGGGCAGTTTTAGACGAGCTGCTTGAGCTTCATCCCGATACAGCCCGGATCGGTCTGACCGGGCAGATGCACGGTATGGTATATACAGACGAAGAAGGCAGGAGTGTCAGTCCTCTCTATACCTGGCAGGACCAGCGCGCCGGGCTTAAGCGTGACGGCGACGATCCGCGCAGTGTGGTGGACCGGCTCAGAGAGGACTTCGGGCTAAGCGCCAGCGCCGGGTTCGGCGCGGTTACTCACGCCTGGCATACGGAAAACGGCTCGGTGCCTTCGCAGGCTGTCTCTTTTTGTACGATACCGGATTACCTGGGGATGTACCTTACCGGGCGCAAAAGGCCGCTGCAGCACATCAGCATGGCAGCCAGCATGGGCTGCTTCGATATCCGGAAAAAAGCCTTTGAGAAGGAGGCGCTTTCGAAGTTTGGGGTGGATGTATCCCTGCTGCCGGAGGTGACGGATAAGTTTGCGGTACTCGGTGAATACCGCGGCATTCCGGTGACTGCAGCCGCCGGAGACAACCAGGCGAGCTTCCTCGGATCGGCCGGACTTGAGGAGAACACCGTGCTGCTCAATATCGGAACCGGCGGCCAGATCTCCGTGCTGGTGCCTGAGATCGTTCAAAGCCGCGACATTGAGTGCCGCCCGCTGACCGCCGATCACTACCTTGCGGTCGGATCTTCGCTATGCGGCGGCAGGGCGTATGCTATCCTGGAGAAATTTTTCCGCCTGTACGCAGCCGGCCCGGGAGGAGAGGCCGAGCCCCAGTATGACAGGATGATCGCGATGGCGCTTGATGAGATGCCGCTTTCCGATCCGCCCCTGGTGTCAACTACTTTTAACGGATCGAGATCCGACCCGTCGCTGAAAGGCAGTATCCTTAACCTTACCGAGGATAATTTTACTCCCGGCAATCTGGTCTACGGGGTGCTCTGCGGTATCTGCGGCGAACTTCACGGGATGTTTGAACAGGTTCAGGAGAAGACCGGGCTAAGCATCCGGTCCCTGGTAGGATCGGGCAACGGGCTTCGGAAGAACGGGATCCTGCAGCGCATCGCGTCCGAACAGTTCGGTGCGCAGCTGGTGATGTCCCGCTATGTGGAAGAAGCAGCTTGCGGAGCGGCGAAAAGTTCCGTGATGGATATGGATAAATGACTAATGAGACGCGTCATATCAGGCAGGAAGGAGAAACAATGTCGAAGATCATGTACGGAAGCCAGACGTATCCCTGGCAGATGAATGTGGAAAAGTTCCACGGACAGGTCCCGCATATGGTGAGTGTGCTTAAAAAGGCAGGCTTTACCGGTATGGAGGCCGAGATCGTCATGCTCGGTGATTATTATAAAGACTGGGTAAAATGCAAGGAGGTGCTGGATGCGGAGGGGATCGCCTTTGCCGCGCTGGCGGTGCACGAGGACTGGCTTCTGCCGAAGGAGACTGACGATGAGAAGGAGCGCCTTGATGAGGCGATCGAGTTCCTGACTCATTTCCCGACGTCAAAGCTGATGCTTTGCCATGTGGCGGCGGATCCGGTTAGGGAGCACAATCTCTATGAGAAACAGAAAAACCAGCTCGCCTGCCTGGCCGCAATTGCCATGCGCGCACGTGAGCGGGGCGTGGTGCCGGTTTATCATCCCAATTCCGGGCCGAACTCGATCTTCCGCTATGAGAGCGATTATCACATCATGTTTGATACGCTCTATAGCAGCGGAATCGGTTATGCGCCTGATGTCGGGCACATGGCGAACGGCGGGATCGATCCGCTCAAAGTGATCCGCGAGAACCGCGCGATCGTACAGCATGTGCATTTCAAGGATATGACTGCGGATCATAACTGGGCCACCATGGGCACCGGAATCATCGATTTTGAATCCATCGTGCGCTTCCTGGAGGAGACTGATTACCGGGGATGGATCATGACGGAGGATGAGTCTCCGGATGCGGTGGCCGATTCCGATGGCGTGGTGCTTGCGGACGGCGCATATATGGCAAAGATTTCGCAGCGATAAATTTCACATCGGCAAGATGTGTTTTTTACGGATAAAGCAGACTGGATTTTGAAAACAGACGAGGGAGAGAGCGATATGGCAAAACATACAGCAGCGATCATGGGCCTGGGAGTCAGGGGAAAGACTCATTTAAAGGCTCTTCTTGAGAATGCGGACAGGTATGAGGTGGTCGGCCTGTGTGATATCAGGCCCGAGGTGATGGACAGCGTTTCGGAGATGTTCGGACTGGATGTCCCGAAGTTTACGGATGTGGAAGAGATGCTCGCGCAGACGAGACCGGAGGTGTTCGTGTTTGTCACCTACCCGAACCTGCGGCTTTCGATGATCGAACTGGCGGTGAAGTACGGGATCAGGGCGGTCTCTTTTGAAAAGCCGATGGCGGAAGATATGGCCGAGGCCAAGAAGATGACCGAGCTTTGCGTGGAGAACGGAATTAAAGCGGTCGTGTGCCATCAGCAGAAATACTTAAAGCAGATGCAGGATCTGAAAAAGAAGGTCGACCGGGGTGATCTGGGCGAGGTGAAAAAGATCTTTGCAGAGTGCCAGCCGTGGATGGCGCAGCTGGGGACTCACTACATGGATTACATGATCTGGGCTAACGGCGGTCATCGGGCGAAATCGGTGATCGGCCACGTACACGGTCCGGCGACCCTTAAGGATGATCATCCCTCACCCGATTTTATCTTCGGTGAGGTGCTGTTCGAGAATGGCGCGCGCGGCTATCTGGAATGCGGTTATTATGCGGAGCAGCATAATCCGGATATGTACCGGGATGTCGACAACCGCCTGACTGTATGGGGCACCGAAGGATACGCCTATGCCGAGACCGACGGCTTCTGGGGCGAGTGCAGCAAAGCCACCGGCGGAAAGCTGGTGACCGGTAAGGAGCCGGGCTGGTATCATTTCCAGGAGAAAGAGATCCAGACACCTTACTATACGGAATACGCCGACTGGCTGGATGACGATTCCAAACCTCATTCCTGCAACATTGAAACGGCATACCACGGTTATGAGATTCTGGAGGCCATCTGCATCGCGGCTCTGGACAATCGCCGCGTGGATCTGCCCCTGACAGATTTCTCTTACGAGCCTGTTATGGAGCGGATGAAGAAAGAACTTCCGGCATTCCCGGGCTGTGATGCGGCTCCCAGGGATCTTTACAAGGGAGACTGGGACAGACCCGAGAGGGACTGATCACGGATGCGGCCGACGAACTTACGTCAGTAAAGGAGAGAAGACAATGACAGGAAGTGTAATGGCAAACGGCATCAAGATCAGCTACGAAGAGTTCGGCGAGGGCGAGCCGCTGGTCCTTTTGATGGGCCTTGGCGCACCTGCCAGGAAATGGATGCCCCATATTGAAGCCTATAAAGAACATTTTCATATCTATGCGCCTGACAACCGCGGCGCCGGCCAGTCGGATAAGCCTGTCGCCTATGCCTACACCATTGAGGATATGGCAAAGGACACGATCGGCATGATGGATGCGCTGGGTATCGAGAGCGCTCATTTCAACGGAATCTCGATGGGCGGCGCGATCGCTCAGTATATCGCGGTGTATTATCCCGAACGGGTACGCAGCGTTATTCTGACCAATACCTTTCCGCGCTGCTGCGTGAGCTTCAGACGGGCGATCGAGCTGATGCGCGAGAGCAGCGGCCAGCTCGACCCGGTCACCTCCACGAGGCTGTGCCAGTGGATCATCTTTGCGCAGCCGTTCCAGGAGACGGACGAGGCCTACATGCTCGAGTGCGAGTACGCTGATCTCAATGAGCCTTATCCGATGCCATCCTATGCATACAAGGCGCAGTGCAACGCTATCCTCGGATTTGATATCTTAAGCGAGCTGGGGAAAGTGAAAGCCCCGGTTCTGGTAGCCGGCGGCGACCGCGACCTGTTTGTCCCGGTTTCCGTGACAAAGGAGATGGCGGATGCGATTCCGGGAGCCGAACTGTACATGGCAAAGGACGGCGGCCACGTTCAGCACTGGGAGCAGCTTGAGAAATATAATCAGGTGACGCTTGATTTCCTTCTCAGGAACAGCGGGAAGCAGAGGCCGTAAGAATGAAGGCCGAACTGACCGTAAACGGCTTTGTAAACCACGTTAATATGGACGACCGTTTTGTCGAGGAGAAGGTCCGTCCGCTGCTGGATAAACTGGCAGCCATGTATGAGCAGAGCGGCAGGAGACAGATCGTATTTCTTGCCGGTCCCCCTGCCGCCGGGAAATCCACGCTGGCATTGTTTATGGAGTACCTCGGCAATAAGAGCGCACTGGGAGTGCGGTTCCAGGCACTTAGCATGGACGGGTTTCATTATCCCTCCTCATACCTGGCAGCGCATGAAACAATCAGGGGGAATCGGAAGATCCTTCTTAAAGAGATCAAAGGAAGCCCGGAGACCTATGACGTCGATTCTTTGCGGCAAATTCTGTCACATATTGATGAGTGCCGCCGAACGGGATCCGCTCCGACCATGCGCTGGCCCGCTTACGACCGGAATATTCACGACGTCGTACCTGACCGGTATGAGATCACCGGCGATATCCTGCTGATCGAGGGCAACTACCTGCTGCTGGGCAGTGAACCGTGGACCGGGCTGCGGCAGTACGCAGATCTGACCGTTTTTGTGAAGGAAGATGAAGCCATTCTGAAAAAAAGACTGATCGGCAGGAAGATCCGCGGAGGAAAAACACCGGCGGAAGCAGAAGCATGGTACCGGAATACAGATGGACCCAACATTCGTACAGTTTTACGTGACAGCACAAGTTCCGACATAATTTTATCCTGATAAAACAAGGGGTCTGGCCCTCTTTCGCACTTTAACGCGCAAAAGGGGTCTGACCCTTTTCGTACTTCAACGTGCAAAAGGGGTCGGTGGCCCTGATCGAGGCGGCCATCCAAAGCTCCCGAAGCGGGCAGCCGGTCAAAGTACAGGAATTGCTCAGAGAGTCAATGAAACTGGACAATTGCGCGAGATAGTGAGATACTATACCTTTAGAGAATTATTTCTTATAGGAGTATTGAGAAAAGGGAGAATTCCGGATGAGTACCGTAACTGGTTCCATGGAAGGGAATAAACTGAAGCTTAATCTCTCGGGAGAGATCGATTCGGCTAATGCCGGAGAGACCGGGCTGCAGATCGACAAACTCTTTGAAGCCGGCCGGCCCTCGAAGATCGAGATCAACTGCGGGGATCTGACATATATTTCAAGTGCCGGACTTCGCGTGCTGCTGAATCTGCGCAAACAGTGTCCGGATATGATCCTGGAAAATGTCGGCTCCGATGTTTACGAGATTTTTGACATGACCGGTTTTACGGAGATGATGACAGTTCGCAGGGCACAGCGTACGATCAGCGTAGAAGGGTGTGAGGTGCTCGGCTCCGGGTTTAACGGGGAAGTGTGCCGGATCGCGCCCGATACGATCGTTAAAGTCTATTTTGACAAGAACGGGCTGGAGAAGATCCACCGTGAGCTGAAACTGTCAAGGAAGGCTTTCGTGCTCGGCATTCCGACAGCTATTCCTTATGATATCGTAAAAATAAAAGAAGGCGGGTACGGGGCAGTCTTCGAATTGATCGATGCCAGGACCTATGCTGATGCCTTCAGGAAGGGAGAACCGCCGCTGGATGAACTGATTCGGGAGAGCGTTGATCTGCTCAGGCTGATTCACTCGACCCGTACAAGGGATGAGCTGATTCCGGATATGAGAAAGATCGCTTCCGATTGGATCGATGATGCGAAACAATATCTGGACGCACCGCTGTATGAGAAACTGAAGCTCATGATGGATGCAATGCCGGAAGACCGTCATCTGCTTCACGGAGATTTTCATTTTAAGAACATCATGCTCCAGGGGAAAGAGAGCGTACTGATCGACATGGATCACTTATGCTGCGGCAGTCCGGTCTTTGAACTGGCCAACATGTTCACGGCTTACTGCGGATACAGGGAGATCAGCCCGGAGGAATCGATGGAATTCTTCGGAATGCCTTTGGAGGTGACGTCCCGGATCTGGGAGAAGAGCGAAGCGCTGTACCTGAAGGACAAAACGCCTGAAGAAGCGGAGAGAATCGGTAAACAGATCCGCCTGCTCGGGTATGCCCACGAGCTGGCCAGGAACATCCGAAGGCCCGGGATCGAGCCGGAAGAGCGCAAAAAAAGGATCCGCCATTTCGCGGAGAAACTGGCGGATCTTATTCCTCAGGTTGAGCGGCTGGAGTTCTGATCGGATCAGTCCTCACGGTCTTTTTTCTCGAGTTCGTTTCTGATCATGCCGCGCGCAGCAGAGACCATTTCGGCGTCGTCGTCGGAAATAGCGGCAAACGGGAACGAAACGACTTTGTTTGAGGTCTGAGCCCCGAAAAGCTTATCAGCAAGTCTTGACTTGAGATCAGTATGTTTGGAAAAATCTGTTTCGTAAAAGAGTTTTTCAAGATCTTTCATAAATTACCTCCTGTTTGTAAAAATGTATGTAAATGGGTGGTTAATAATCTTCAGCTCTGCTGCTTTGTCATTATATACGAGCCGGAAACATAAAATCCACAAAAAAATCATAAAAAATTAATTTTCCGCCGGAACTGCCATCAAAGCGGTGCCGGAATCGGACAGGGAGCGTACACGAATATGGATAATCAGATATTCAGAGAGAAATCAATGGAGCAGCTTTCCACTCCTGAACAGCTGACAGGTTACCTGAAGGTGACCGGGCCGGGGGTGTGGTTCGTCCTGATCGGAATCATTGTGCTCCTGGCGGGTATGCTCATCTGGGGAACATTCGGAAGAATCATCAGTACGGTGACTGTTCCCGCGCAGGTGTCAGGCAGAGCGGCCTCCGTCTATGTTCTGAGCAAAGACCTGGCTGCCGAATCGGATATGGTGGAGATAGAGATCGGTGATGTGACGATGGAAGCCGACAGCCGGGAAGCCGAGAGCAGGATCCTGAACGCTGATGACGATCCGATGCTCTTTCTGTCCGATTATCTGTCTCCCGGCAAGGAGGTAAAAATACTCCACTGCGGTACGGACCTGGCAGACGGTTTCTACAGCGCCGTGGTCACGATCGAGACACTCAGACCGATTTCTCTTCTGTTCTCGAAAAACTGACGGAGGCATGTATGGCTCATAAGGGAAAAAAGATGCGGGAACCGGTCACCGGGAAGGCGGCCAAAGTCCCGGTCGTAATGCAGCTTGAAGCGCTGGAATGCGGCGCCGCATGCCTGACGATGGTACTCGCCTACTATGATAAGTGGATTCCGCTCGAACAGGTACGCAGCGCCTGCGGGGTATCCAGGGACGGATCCAACGCAAAGAACATCATGCTGGCGGCACGAAGTTTCGGACTCGAAGCGGAAGCCTACAAGGCTGAGCCGGAGGCGCTTAAGACAAGCGGAAGATTCCCATGCATCGTTCACTGGGAATTTAACCATTTTATCGTGCTTGACGGATTTTCGGGGGGAAAGGTCCATATCAACGACCCGGCCCGGGGCAGGATAAAGCTTACGGAGGAGGAATTCGACCGAGGCTTTACCGGCGTGTTCATCATGATGCAGCCCGGTGAGGGATTCGAGCCTTCCGGGGAACGCAAGAGCACGCTGAAATTCGCGCAGAAACGGCTTGCCGGAGCGCGTTCGGCGATCGTCTTCGCGGTACTGCTCTCGGCCATCTCATCCGCATTCGGGCTGATCAACCCGACCATGACCAGGATCTTCATGGACAGGCTCCTGCCGGGCAGGAACGCGTCCTGGGCCATCCCGTTCCTGGTCGTGATGACCTGCCTTGCGATCGTACAGCTTGCCGCAGGCTGGATCCAGGCGATCTACAATCTGCGGATCCAGGCGAAGATGGACGTCGTGGGAAGCATGAGTTTTATGTGGAAACTGATGCGGCTGCCGATGGAGTTTTTTTCGCAGCGGATGTCCGGTGACCTGCTGCAGCGGCAGGCTACCAATGCCACCATCTCCGGAACGCTGGTCAACACCATTTCCCCGCTGTTCCTGAACACGATCATGATGGTCGTATATCTGACGGTCATGCTGCGCCAGAGCGTACTGCTGACCCTGGTGGGCCTGTCGTGTATGATGCTTAACCTGTTCAGCGGATGGTGGATCTCCAACAAGAGAGTGAACATCACCCGTGTGCAGCAGCGCGATGCCGGTCGGTTAAGCGGCCTGACTCTGACAGGAATCAAAATGATCGAGACGATCAAGGCAAGCGGCTCGGAGAACGGATTTTTCCGCAACTGGGCGGGACTGCAGGCTTCGGTGAATGCTCAGTCGATCAATTTTGAGCGTCTAAATGTCACCATCGGCCTGATCTCACCCATCGTTTCCAATGCGGCGGATGTCCTGGTAATGGTCCTGGGTGTACTCCTGGTCATTCAGGGAAAATTTACGGTAGGTATGATCATTGCTTTCCAGGGCTTTTTATCTTCCTTTATGGCACCGGTATCCACGCTGATGAGTGCGGGCCAGACCATTCAGGAGATGCGCACCAATATGGAGCGCGTGGAAGACGTGATGGAATATCCGGATGCTCCGTCCCTCGCCTACGGCAGGAATGATGAAACGGAAGAATACCGGAAACTCTCGGGAGAGGTGGAACTAAAGAATGTTACGTTCGGCTATGCGCCGCTTCGGCCTCCGCTGATCGAGAACTTTAATATGAAAGTAAAGGCCGGAAGCCGGGTAGCCTTTGTAGGGGCTTCCGGGTGCGGGAAATCCACCCTGGCCAAACTGATCAGCGGCCTGTATGAACCCTGGAGCGGCGAGATATTGTTTGACGGGAGACCCATACAGGAGATCGACCGCAGCGTACTGACCGGATCACTGGCCGTCGTGGATCAGGATATTACCCTGTTTGAGGATACGATCTCGAATAATATCCGCATGTGGGACAAGACGATCGAAGACTTTGAGGTGATCCTGGCTGCCCGCGATGCCCAGATCCATGATGATATCATGCAGCGCGAGGGCGGCTATGAGAACAGACTCAGAGAGGGAGGACAGGACCTGTCCGGCGGACAGCGCCAGCGGCTGGAACTGGCCAGGGTGCTGGCACAGGATCCCACGATCCTGATTCTGGACGAGGCTACCTCTGCGCTTGACGCAAAAACGGAGTACAACGCCATAAGGGCAATCTCAAACCGCGGGATCACCTGCATCGTTGTCGCTCACAGGCTGTCCACCATCCGGGACTGTGATGAGATCATCGTCCTTGACCGGGGAAAGCCGGTGGAGCGCGGAACTCATGAAGAACTTTACGCCAGAGGCGGCCTGTACACCGCACTGGTTTCGAATGAATAGACAACTGGAGGTTAGTGTTGAGCTGGGTTGATGAACAGATCCGTCAGAGAAAAAAGATGGACGACCAGGGCTTTGCCGATTCGCTTAGGGAAGCCGCCGGGACGATCATGGGAATGACTGACTTTTCCATGCGTGATGACCGTCTGCTTACCGGCGACGCCCTCGAAAAGATCCTGGCTTATTACCACCTTGCTTATCATCCGGCGCCGGATTCCGTGAAAGGACTGGAAGAACAGCTGGAGTATATCCTGCATCCCAAGGGAATGATGTTCCGCAAGGTCGAACTGACAGACGGGTGGCAGCGCGATGCCACCGGTGCATTCCTCGCATTCAGGAAAAAGGACGGGGCGCCGCTGGCAATGATACCCAGCGGCTTTTTCGGTTACCGGTGCTACGATCCGTCTGCCGGTACTTCGTTCCTTGTCACCAAAAAGAACATGGAAAAGGTGCAGCGGGAAGCGTACTGTTTTTATCGTCCGCTTCCGCAGTCAAAGCTGTCGATCCCCGTACTGTTCAAGTATATCCTGGGAAGCCTGCACACCTCCGATCTGCTGCTGATCTTCGGTGTCACGCTTTTCGCCGCGATGATCTCCCGTATGATCCCGGGACTGACAAGCATCCTGTACGGAAATGTGCTTGAGAGCGGAAAAGTCCAGGTCCTGTTTGCCATGGCAGTGCTGATGATCTGCGTTCGCGTAAGCAGCCTGATCATTGAGACCGGAAGCGGCCTGATCAGCGGATGTGTTCAGACAAGACTGCAGCTTGATGTGGAATCGTCAGTGATGATGAGGGTGTTGTCCCTGCCCACGGATTTTTTCAGAGACCTGAATTCCGGTGAGATCTCTTCGAGGATGGCGTCCGTCAATTCATTATGCTCCACGCTGGTGAACGCGGTGCTGACTTCCGGTCTGACAAGCCTTGTCTCACTGCTTTACATTGAGAGGATATTCCACTTTACACCGGCTCTGGTCATGCCTTCGCTGGCGATCATCGGTTCGACGGTCGTCTTCTCGATGCTGATGCTGCTGATGGAAACGAGACGGCAAAAGAGGATCATGGAGCAGGAGGCAAAGACGACCGGCCTGGCTTTCGCACTGATAAACGGCATACAGAAGATCCGGCTTGCGGGCGCCGAAAAGAGAGCCTTCAGCCACTGGGCATCCTTTTTCAACCGTTCGGCATCGGAAAAATATAATCCTCCGACGATCCTGAAAGTCCAGAATGTGGTCACGACCGCCATCAGCCTGATCGGCACGATCGTCCTTTACGGCATCGCGATGGCCTCGTCTGTAAGCCTGACCGATTATATGGCGTTCAATGCCGCTTACGGCCTGGTAATGGGAGCTTTTACCTCCCTGGTATCCGTGATCATGGTCTTTGCGAGGATCAAGCCCGTACTGGATATGGCCAAGCCGATCCTGGATGCGGTCCCCGAGACAAGCGAACGCAAGAGAGTGATCACATCCCTGAGGGGAAATATTGAGATGAATAATGTGACCTTCCGGTATACGGCCAACGGACCGAAGGTCATCGATAATATGTCACTGAAGATCTCGGCAGGAGAATATGTAGCCATCGTCGGTCCTTCCGGATGCGGGAAATCCACGCTGATGAGGCTTCTCCTCGGTTTTGAGAAGCCGGAGAGAGGCGGCATATTCTATGACGGGCGTGAACTTGACCAGATCGACCTGAAATCGCTGAGGCGAAAGATCGGAACGGTCATGCAGAGCGGGAGCCTTTTCAACGAGAGCATTTATGCAAACATCGCGCTTTCGGCTCCGTCCCTGACCATGGAGGAAGCCTGGCAGGCCGCCGAGACGGCCAGTATAGCCGACGATATCCGGGCGATGCCGATGGGCATGTTCACCATGATATCCGAGGGTGAGGGCGGCATCTCGGGCGGGCAGAAGCAGCGCCTGATGATCGCGAGGGCGATCGCGCCGAAACCGTCGGTGCTGATCTTTGACGAGGCGACGAGCGCACTGGACAACATCGCCCAGAAGAAAGTGACCCAGGCGCTTGATGCACTTCACTGTACGCGTATCGTGATCGCGCACAGGCTGTCCACCATCCGCAGCTGCAGCCGGATCCTGTTCCTGGGAGACGGCAGAGTGCTGGAAGAGGGGACTTATGAGGAACTGATGGAAAAGAAGGGACTGTTTGCGGACATGGTAGCCAGACAGCAGGTATGAAGAGGGAAAAGCATGAATTCCAGAGAACCATTTGAAGCGGTATACGAAAAAAATTTTTCAAATGTTTACAATTTTGTATATGCGCAGCTGATGCATAAAGAACGCACGGAGGACCTGGTGAGTGAGGTCTTCATCAAGGCATATGCCCACTATGACGGCTATGACCCGTCAAAAGCGTCCGTCAAGACCTGGCTGACCAACATCGCGCGCAATACACTGATCGACCTGTACAGGAAAAACTCTTCCAAAAGCTTTGTCTCGCTGGATGATGAAGAGACATATATCGAGCCGTCCTATGAGGATCAGTACGAGATCTTCCAGGAGGCTTCGGAGCAGGAAGTGCTCTCTATCCTGTCCGGGCTGGCTCCGGATGAGCGCGAACTTCTCGGTATGATCTACTTCCAGAACATGAAGAACGAGGAGATCGGGCAGGTACTGGGGATCAACGCCAAGGCTGTCAGTGCCAGGCATCACAGGCTCCTGAAAAAATGCCGGGAAATGGTGAAGGACAAGGATATCAGTGATTATATCTGATAAAGGAGCCGCCGTATGACACAGACTTTTGTCAATAATTCAAAAGCGTGGATCTACGCGCTGGGCGATCTCCAGTTCCGAAGCGACCGCTTCACTGGGGAAGATGCTGTTCCAGTCGACCGCACTGATCGGTGCCGTTGCCGGTTTCGCGGCGCAGCCCGTTATCTCCGATCTTTTCTGCGGCCTGATGATCAGCACCCAGAAACCGTTCGAACTCGGAGACAGGATCGAACTTGATGACGGAACATCCGGTATCGTGAAGGATATCACCATCCGCCATGTGGTACTTCGGGAAATGGACACCGAGGAGATCATTATCCCCAACAGCAGGCTCAACGCCATGAAGATCGTGAATATGAGCCGGGGAGCCGTGCCCGGACTGAATAAAAATGATGTCGTACAGTACGCCCCGGTCTATTTTCTCTCTTACGCAGAGAGCAGCCTTGTATTAAAGACGATCGTCTATTACCAGCCGTCGACACCGACGGAGGTGGTCAAAAATGACGTCAATCTTCGCGTAAATGCGCTGTTTAATGAGAAGGGGATTGAGATCCCGTACAATTATGTAAATGTAGTAATGAAAAACGGAGAGGAGACCCACCAGTAAAATGCATCCGGTTCTTTCCATAGGAATACATGTGATCCTGCAAATCGTTGTTTGGCTGATGATACTGAACTGCCTGGAGAATAACTCCATCATACGGACTTCGACCGGCAGACTGAAAATACGCGTATGGGCCGTGATGACCATCTACAGCCTGTTCGCACTGCTTCCGGTAGCCGGAGCAATGCTTCCGGACAGTAAAGTAAAATATGCCCTGCAGGGATGGGGAAATAATTTTCTCGGATTTTTTGTTTATTTCGGAGGAGTCCTGATATTCGGCTGGCTGATCTGCCGCCTCATCGGACTGATTTTGCACAGAAAGATGACGATCCTTAAGCAGATCGGCCTGGTATTGAGCCTGGCGGCCGGCCTGGGGCTTCTTATATACGGGACGCATCACGCCAGGCGGACGAAAGTCATCGAATATGAGATCAGCATCCCCAAGGATACGGGAGATATTCACGAAACGAAAATCGTACTGATCAGCGATCTGCACCTGAGCGTCAACACCAGTTATGAACATATCGCACGGGTGGTTGACCTGATCAACGAGCAGGAACCGGACGCAGTCGTGGTTGCCGGAGATATTTTTACCAGCAGTTATGATGCCCTCGAAGACCCGGACCGCTACAGCGCACTGCTCTCCACGATCAAGCCGAAATACGGAGTTTTTGCGGTCTACGGGAATCACGATGTGGAGGAGACGCTCTTTGGCGGCTTCCCGATCTCACCGATCTCTAAAGCCTTCCGGTCCGAAAAGATGGAGCAGTTCATGAAGGACTGCCATTTTACGGTCCTGTATGATGAGACGGCATCGATCGCCGACGGACAGATCCAGATCGTGGGAAGGATAGACGGCGAGAAGGCCGGGGACGGGACGACGAACCGGAAAGGACCGGCGGAGCTGTTGGAAGGCGTGGATCTTTCAAAACCGGTCATCATTCTGGAGCACGAGCCGGTGGAGTTCAAAGCGCTTAAAGAAGCGGGTGCGGACCTGGCTTTGTGCGGACATACGCACAACGGGCAGCTCTGTCCCGGAAACCTGATCATTCCGTTTTTTAATGAGAATGCTTTCGGTTACAAGAATGTATCGGGCCTTGATACGATCGTGAGCGCGGGCGTGGGGTTCTACGGACCGCCCATGAGAGTCGGCACGAACAGTGATATCAGTGTGATCCGTCTGCATACAGGCGAATAAGGAAAGAAAAACAGATAAAAGGAAAAGGGAACCATGGAGGGAAAAGACAGGATTTTTGAACAGCGAAAACAACTGAAGAAACATGCTCATGCAGTGGTAAAGAGTCATTATCCGCTGCTGGTGTTCATGGTGCTTTTAGTGATGCTGTTCGGAACGGAATTCCGCGTGACGACTATCGGAATGGGCAAAGTAAAAAGCACGGAAAGTGATTCAAAGAACAGTCCGGGAACGCTTCTTGAGGAGAGGGGAATCGGCCTGCTTCCGTTCGCCGAAGTGATCAGTGCCGTAGCCAGCGGCAGGATCGTCCGTGAAGAAGAGAAGGCGACCAAGATTGAACAGTGGCTGATCGAACAGGGAGACCAGAATAAAGCGCTCGGAAGAAGAAACGGCGTACTGGCAGCGCTGGCGAATGGTTTCGGTTCGGGCATGATCTTCGTGAGGGCATCGCAGGCACTGCGAAGCATCGTCGGTTCGGATCTGGCTGTCAGCGTCATCATGACGATCCTTGCTTTTCTCTGGTACGTGGTGATCTTTATTTTCTTCCGGAATATTCTGTCTGCGGCTGTCAGAAGACTGTTCCTGGAGGCGAGGGTCTATAAGAAAGTCTATTTCCTGGACCTGCTGCATTTTGCCGCGGTGCACAGATGGGCAAAAGCCGCCTGGACCATGCTGGTGGAAATAATTTTTGAGACCTTGTGGTGGCTGACGATCGTCGGCGGGCTGATCAAATACCACTCCTATTTCGCGGTGCCTTATATTGTCGCGGAGAATCCCGATGTCGGGGCGCTTGAGGCGATCAGACTGTCCCGGAAAATGATGGACGGACATAAGTGGGAGCTTTTCAAATTTGAAATGACCATGATCGGATGGATGGTGCTCGGCGTGGTGAGTTTCGGTATCAGCGAGATCATCTACGGAGGACCGTACCGTACGGCCGCTTACACAGAGTTTTATGTGAAAGTACGGGAGGAAGCGCTGAAGAAAGATCCGGGACTCAAGAAGATCTTCAATGATCCGTGCCTGTTCAGGAAAGAAGATAAAATCACTCTGTATGAGGCCTATTTTGATGTGGTCGATGAGATCACGCTCATCCATGAGAGCAAGATCGTCCTGACGGGTATCCGGAAAAAAGTGGCAGACTGGTTCGGCATCTGGATCGGTTCCATAGACGAAAAGAAAGCCTATGACGAGCAGGAGGGACGTGAGTTTGCCCTCGTCCACTACAAAGAGTGCATGAACCAGGAGGCTTATCCGCAGTGGTTCAATCCGCTCTGGACGAAAAGAAAGCTCGCGAAGCGAAGCGATTTTACGTTCATTCGAAACTATACCATATTTACCCTGTTCCTGCTCTTCATCACCTTTTCCTTTGTCGGCTGGAGCTGGGAAGTCGCGCTTCACATGATCCAGACGGGTGAGTTCGCCAACAGGGGAACGATGCACGGGCCGTGGCTGCCGATCTACGGGACAGGCGGTGTGATCGTCCTGATCCTGTGCAGCCGGTTCAGGAAAAATCCGGTGCTCGAATTTTTCACGGCAGTCGTGCTGTGCGGATGCATCGAATACTTTTCCGGATGGTACCTGGAGACGAAATTCCACACCAGATGGTGGTCCTACGACGGTTATTTCCTGAACCTTCACGGACGGATCTGCGCGGAGGGCCTTCTGGTGTTCGGCGTGGGCTGCTGTGTGGTCGTCTATCTGCTGGCCCCCATGTTTGATTATATACTCTCCAAACTGAAGAAAGAGATCATGCTGGGGATCTGCGCGGTGCTCGCCGTGCTGTTCATCGGGGATAAGATCTATTCCGGCTCTCATCCCAATATGGCAAAAGGAGCGGTGGAAGAAGTCCCTGCCCAGACAGAGCAGATACAGGAAACGGAAATGCGGGAAGCGGGGTGAGTTCGTCCCGGCCCCATAACAACGATAGTCAGGTAAGGAGGACGCCGTGAGCAAGGTTCAAAAAGCGTCGGCAGCCGGTCTGGTCTTCTTTGAGGGACAGGAAAAACCGAGGCAGTATGTGATCTTCCATCGCGCAACCGTTCGCGGTCAGTGCCCGATGGAAGTCTTCACCACATCCAGCCTGCAGCTGGAGTATTCATTCCTTGACAAGGAGCAGTGTGAGATCTGGCAGGAAAACGGCAAGTGGTTTTTCCGCAATCTCTCCGAGGAAGTCTTCACTTTTGTGGGCGGCAAAAACGTCGCTCAGGGGCAGACAGCTGCGCTGACGGACGGATGCGTGATCCGAATGGTCAACGAGCGGATGCTGACCGCCGTATTCTTTGAAGACTATGTCAGCGGCAGGGACTGGCGCATCCTGAACATGGATGACGGCCGGCACACCGTAAAGATCGAAAAACAGGGTGAGGAAGGCTCTGCTGCCGCGCTGACGTTTACATTCGAGAACGGCCACTGGATCATGGAGGAATTCCTCGCCGAGGACGTCTGGCATAACAATGAGCCGGTGAACGACAAAGTGAAGATCCGGATCGATGATATCATCCGGATCGGCGACACGCGCTTCGTCTTCGAGGGATCCGGCCTGGTATACGGGTATCCCATCCAGGACAACTCGCTCTCCATCAATATTGACGAACGGTCCGTGCACAAGGCGATGAAGAAGGTGACGCTCTTAAAAGATATCAACCTTTCCATCGAGCCGGGCAACATGGTCCTGATCCTGGGCGGGTCGGGCGCCGGCAAGAGTACGTTCGTAAACGCCGTGACCGGCTATGAGAAGGCGGATGCCACGATCCGTGAGGGCAGCATCGACTATTACCGTGACTACGACAAGGTCAAATACCGCATCGGCTTCGTGCCCCAGGAAAACCTGATGCGCGAGGAGGATACGGTAGGCAGCACCGTGAAGAACGCAGCGGATATGCGTCTTCCGGCCGATATGGGAGCGGAGGAGAAAGACAGAAGGATCAAGGCCGTGCTCGAGACTTTCGGCCTTTCCGGGCGCGAAAAAGAACTCGTCTCCAAGCTCTCCGGCGGCCAGAAAAAGAGGCTTTCGATCTGTACCGAGTTTATCGCGGAGCCGTCCTTGTTCATCCTTGATGAACCCGACTCCGGCCTTGACGGGATCATGGCCACGGAGCTGATGGAGAACCTGCGCATGATCGCCTGCTCCGGAAAGATCGTGCTCGTGATCACCCATGCCCCGGATCGTGTTGCACACCTTTTCGACAAGGTCATCGTGCTCGCGAAGAGCAGCGAGACGAAGGTCGGTCAGCTGGCTTTCTACGGCGGCATCCAGGAAGCGCGCGACTTCTTCGGCGTTGATACCATGGAAGACGTGGTCAAACGCATCAACGCGAAGAATGAGGGCGGAGAGGGAAGAGCCGACGAGTATATTGAAAAGTACAAAGCATACTCCGCGGAGCGGGAGAAAAATACGGAGGCTGCCTTTGAGGACGCGGACCGTTCGGAGGAGCCGGAAAACTTTTTCGACAGCATCAGCACGGTCGCGGATACCGGCGGGCAGGCCAGGTACAAGAGCCGTCTGGAACAGATTCCGGTATACCTTGGAAAACAGTTCCGCCTGATGATCAACGAAAGGAACTGGAAAGTATTTCCGATGGCGGCTGTCATCGCGTTCCTCGTGGTCTATGTGCTGGGCGACAAGATGTTCCGCAACATGGAATTTACCAAGTACGGATCGCTGGCAGTCGTTTGCGTCTGCATCTGGAACGGAATGTTCAACTCCATCCAGGTCGT
>JBGUOI010000118.1:0-30747 GCA_045118075.1 Porcincola sp.
GCTGCAAACAGCCCCGAGGGACACAAAACAAAGCGAAGCAAGGCCTTTTAAAGCCACCGCGGTCACATATCGCTCCTTACTTTCCACGTAAAGAAAAAACCCTGCCAAAACCGCACATAGTATAACCAACATATAACTCATAATATGCTCCTCCGAGAGGCCAGGAGGGGACTGACCCTTTTCGCGCTTCAACGCGCGAAAAGGGTCAGACCCCTTACTGTTATTCAAAGAAAAATGCATTGAAATCTGCTGATCCGTCTCCTAAATATGTGATGTACAGGGCGTGTTTGCCCTTCCCAATTGAAAGTGCCGCACAATAATCTGTCCACTTTTCGGACGGTGCAACGGGAATGCGCGCTGCCACAGGGCCGTCTTTTCCGTCGCGCACCACAAATTCGCCGTTGGCGGTGCCGCGGACTTCTACGCCGATCTTTGATGCGGTCTGTATGTCGAAATAGCGATAGCCGGCCGTGGCACCGTCAACCATGTTGTTGATGTACTGGTTGGGATTGTCTTCGCGGTCTTCTCCTTCCTGGGTGAAGGCGGGATGGTTCTCGTCCTGCTGCTCGGGCAGGCTCTCGGTCGTGCCGTTTTTGCTGTACAGATGGCAGGCGATGCGCGCTTCATAGCGTCCTTCGTCTTTGAGCGGTCCGCCGTTCAGGCCGCAGGATGTGATCTCAGCCTGATGGAATGCCTCACCGTCGAAGTAAATTTCTTCGGCGCAGGCCTGTCGGGAGAAAAAGTGCCGGTTGGTCTGGCGATGATAGAACACATACCATTTTCCGTTCACGTAGGCTACGCTCCCGTGGGTGTTGCCGCGGTAGTTGAGCGCCTCCGTGTTTCCGTTAACGCCGATGTCCGCGTTGGAGACCAGCACGCCGCCGAAGTGGTACTCTCCCAGCGGGGAGTCCGCTACCGCCCAGCAAAGCTCATGCATCCAGCACGAGGAAAAGATGAAGTAGTATTTCCCGTTGATCTTGCGGATGGAGCTTGCCTCAAAGAAGGGATGGGCCTCATATTCGGTGCCGTCCGCATCGTTGATGATCGGAAGGTTGTGATAAGGGCCGTCTTTGACGGTGATCATGTCCTGCTCCAGCTCCATTTTCAGGCTGTCCTTGTCCACAGGAAACTCTTTGTAGCGGGGGCTGTTGCCGGAGAAAAGATAGATCCGCCTGTCATCGTCGATGAAGATGCCCGGGTCGAACTGCCGGATCTCATCGGTCCTTGCTCCGAGGATGTCGCCGTTCGGATAGCGCACGAAATCCAGAAATTCAAAAGGTCCAACCGGGTTGTCCGCAACGGCCACACCGATCTCCTTTAAGAAATCCAGGCAGTAATAAAGATAGTATTTTCCATCGTTGCCCCGGCAGACATCCGGTGCCCACAAAGCATGCGCTCCGTCAGGGTTGCGCGGATCCTGCGTCTTTTTGAAGATCACGCCTTCATAGCGCCAGTCGGAAAGGTCATCTTCCGGCGCCGACCAGCATACGTAGTCGTTGGCGCAGTAGACATCGCCGTTGAAGCGGTCGTGACTGCCGTAGATGTAGAGACGGCCGTCAAACACCCGGGGCTCACCATCCGGGATATACTCATAACTGGGAAGATAGGGGTTAAAAACTTGTTTCTTCATGGTAAAACAAATCCTCTCTGTAATTAAAGCAGATCCTCTCTGAAAATAAAGCGGCACTACGAACCTTCTTCATGAATCAGTATGCCATAAGTCAGGCGCAAACGCAAAAAGATCCCGCAAGCACAGCCTGCGGGATCTTTCTTAAAATCTCTTATCTTTTCTTTCTCCTCAGCAGGAGAGCAAGCGCCAGTATGATCGCTGCGAGCGATCCGCCGAGGATACCGAGCAGAAGTCCGATCGGGCTGCTGTCACCGGTCTTCGCAGCGCTGCCGCCTCCGCCGCCCACACTGCTGCCGCCTCCGCCACCCTTGGCGGGCGTTTTGCCGCCAGAGCCGGATTTCTTGTACTTGTTCTCGAAGGTGATCGAGATATCCTTGATCTCCTTGTTGTCCTTGAGGAATGTTCTCACAACCTGCAGAGCACCATCCTTCTCAGTTACAACATACTTGATCATATAAATGGATTTATCGAACGTGTAGCCCGTGATCGCCGCCGGCGTCTCCGTAACCATATAATTGTAGGTTCCGGGTTTATCGAACGTGATCACGCCGAATTCGATCTTGCCTTCTCCTTCGATCGTTACACTCTTTACGCCGTCCTTGGAGCCTTCCGGCATCGGATACGACGCATTGAGCGCTTTGAGTCGGAACGTGAACGAAGATTTCTTCTCCGGTTTGTCTCCGGTTATCTTCTTGGAGACAGGCGGATCATCCGTAACCGGCTTGGGCTCCGGTTCAGGTTCAGTCTCCGGTTCATGACTGTTGGTGAGGGTCGTGGTCAGGCCGTCCTTACTCACTTCCGTCTTCGAAAGCTTGTAGCCGTCGACCTTTTCCTCCGTCCATTTATAAGTGATCTCCTTACCGTCCGCATATTTCGGAAGCGAGAAGACGGTGGCGGTCCACTTATTGGATGCCTTCAAAACGACCTCGGTCTTCGCCGCATCGTTAAGAGTTACCGTTACACTCGCCGGACGGATGCCATCCTTGTTGTTCTTGTCATCCCAGACCTTCACTACCTTCACATCCACCGTCTCGGGTTTTTCCGTCTCCGGCGTATGAGTATTGGTGAAGATCGTGGTCAGACCGTCTTCGCTGACTTCCGTCTTCGAAAGCGTGTAACCGTCAATCTTCTCTTCCGTCCATGCATAGGAAATCTCTTTTCCGTCCGCATATTTGGGAACGATAACACTGCCTGCCCACTTCTTTGAGGCCTCCATTGTGATCTGCGTCTTGGCCGCATCGTTAAGCGTCACGGTCACTTTCTTCGGACGGATGCCGTCCTTGTCGTCCTTGTCATCCCAGATCTTCACTACCTTCAGGCCCACCGTCTGAGGCGTATGCGTATTGGTAAGAGTCGTGGTCAGACCGTCATCGCTCACTTCCGTCTTCGAAAGCGTGTAACCGTCGATCGGGGTTTCCGTCCATACATAGGAGATCTTCTCTCCGCCTGCAAATATCGGAAGTCCTTTAACGCTGCAGGTCCACTTATTCGATGCATTCAGTACGACCTTCGTCTTAGCCGCATCGTTAAGCGTCACGGTTACGCTTTCCGGACGGATGCCGTCCCGGTTATTATCGTCGTCCCAGCTCTTTACTACCGTCAGATCGATCGTCTTGACCTCATGGGTATTGGTAAAGGTGATCTGCGTCTCATTCTTCGCACTGCTCACCGCAGAGCTCATCGTGTAAGCAGAAGCTTTCTCGCCGCCCTTTGTCCAGGTCGTCTGATCGTTTCCGAGAGTCCAACCGGACGGAAGCGTTTCCTGCGCCGTATAAACGATGCGCTTTCCATCTTTGTTCATAACCGGAAGGTTCCTGAACAGGAAGGTCCAGTCGCCATCCGTATCCTTTTCGACCAGCGTATGCGCCTCAACTGCAGCGCCATCGGCATCCTTTGCTGCTGCGTTGTCCGCCAGGAGTGCTATGGAGATGTTCTCCGGCCTTAGGCCGTCCTTATCTTTTTCGTCCTCCCAGACCTTTGTCACCCGGACATTGGTCACCGGAGTTACGGTTACCCAGATATCCGAATTCCCGGCGCCTGCGCCGTCTTCCACACCATTTTCGATGATGTAATCCAGACCTTCACCGGTATCATTGCCGTACTTGCCGGCTATAACTTCGTGATCCTGCTCACCCTTCCACTTATAAGCAAACGGGATCGACTGATAGCGGGCGCTGGCTGTCGCGAAGAAGGAACCTTCCACACTGCCGCGGATCGTCAGGTACTGCTCGCTCACCTGATCGGCAACCTTCACACCGATGATATTCAGCTGCAGAAGTGGATCCGTCTTGTTCTGAACATCATCCGCAAGCTGCGCATAATTGGTCACGGTTCCTTTTGGATCATACGTAATGGTGATCACGGCCGTCTGACCGCTCACATCCACATCTGTGATCTCGAACAGACCCTTGTTCGAATTTGCCAGCGAGTACGCATCCTTTGCAGACGGCAGTGTCAGATCCGCATCCGCCGTCAGTGTCACGATGAAGCTGCAAGCCAGGTCACTCAAAGCAATATCGCCAAAGTGCTGCTCCAGCTCCTCGAGCGTAATGCCCTGACCCTCTGCCTGAGCTCCTTCATTTCCGGTCATCTGGCCGAACACTTCTTTAACATTCAGAACCGCCGCGTAATCAAGCTTAGCGCCTTCGCTGACCTTGAATACCTCCTTGTTCTCTGTATTATAGGATTTTGCTCCGGTCAGTCCTACCTGCAGGTCGCCTTTCAGAACCTGTTCCGGTGCGATCACGACCGTCAGCCAGATCTGTTTCTGCTGTGCCGCAGATGCATTTTCCAGGATCTTGTCGGTACCGTCTCCGGTGTCATTTCCGGCAGCACCTTCGATAACTTTCGTATCCTGCTCACCGCTCCAGGTAAACGAGAACGGCACCATGTAGGTATTGGCTTTGCCTTTAAGCGTTGCTTCCGCGTAGAAGCTTCCCTCAACTTCTCCCTTGATCGTCGTTGTCTTCGGCAGGAAATTGTTTCCGCCCAGTGCATCATCGTTTACTGCCGCATTAAAGTTGATCTGCAGCAGCGGTGAGATTTTGTGCAGCACATCCTCCGCCAGATCCGCGTAATTCTTGATGCTGCCGCCCTTATCGTAGACGATCTTCATCGTGACCTTATTTCCGCTCTGCGATACGGAGTCGATGGTGAACATGCCGGGCTTGATATTATCCGCCCATTTAAAGGATTCGGTATCTACGGTAAGTTCCGCCGGAATATCCAGCGTCACGGTAAAGCTGCAGTTCAGGCCGCTAAGGGTGATATCCCCGAACATCGCTTCAAACTCTTCTTTGGTTTTTCCGCGAAGCTCTGCCAGGTCTGTCTGTTCTTCCTGAACCGAAAGCATCTGTGCAAAGACATTATTTACATTCAGCGTTGCCGCAAGCTCAAGCTGCGCCCCTTCCTGCGTCGGATAAACAGCGGAATGTTCCGTTGTAAACTTATCGCCAAGAGACGGTGTCTTTACCTGGAGATCACCCGGCAGTTTCACTTCCGGAGCGACCGTGACGGTCAGCCAGATCTGTTCCTTATCTGCCTCAGATGCTTTTTCCAGGACCTTGTCAGTACCGTCCTTCTTAAGTTCAAGACCAGCCGGAACTTTCTCACCTTTCAGTTCATGATCCTGCGTTCCCTTCCAGGTAAAGGCAAACGGTACCGTACGGCCGTTTGTCTCCGCCATCGCGTAGAACTTACCGTCCACCTCACCTTTCATTGTCAGGACCGGAACGATGGTGGTTCCGGATACATTTACTGCCACGCCTTCAACATCCAGCTCCAGAATATCATCCATTCCGGTGATATCATCATAAAGCTGCTTAAAGTTAGCGATGCCGGATGCATCGTAGGTGAGTGTCAGCGCTGCGGTCTGTCCCGAAATCTGCACATCCGTGACGGAGAATTTACCGCCGTTGACCAGGTTGTACGCACTCTTCGCTGACGGCAGCGTCAGACCGCTGTCCGCCGCAAGCTTCACGTTGAAGGTGCATGTCAGACCGTCAAGAGAAATTGCTTCAAGCTGAAGCGCTTTCTGCTGCTGCGCTGCCTCATCCGTATAAGCGTCCTTTTCACCGGTGATCTGCTCCTTGATCTTCGTCACATTCAGCAGCGCGGCATACGTCAGGGACGCGCCGTCCTGCGTCATATAGACTGCATCATGCTCAGTAGTGAAGGAGTCGCCCTTAGCGGGTGTCTTCACCTGCAGGTCACCCGGAAGTTCCACTTCCGGAGCAGCTGCAACTGTCAGCCAGATATCACTCTTCTCATCGCTGCCGAGGACCGCATCCTGACCATCCTTATTAAGTTCAAGACCGTCCGGAACAGTTGTACCCTCCAGTTTATGATCCTGCGTTCCTTTCCAGCTGAACGCGAACGGAATGGTATGGCTGTTCAGCGTCGCGATGGAATAGAAGTCACCTTCCACCTTTCCTCTCATCGTCAGTCCGGTGGACAGGATTCCGCTGTCGGCAGAAACGGTCACAGGGGCAATATCCAGTTCAAGGATATCATCCATTTTGGTGATATCATCATAAAGCTGCTTAAAGTTATCAATACCCTCCGCATTGTAGGTGAGCGTCAGCGTTATCTTCTTACCGGCAATGTCTATACCGGTAATATTGAATTTTCCTCCGTTCTGCAGATAAAAGTTTGTATCACTAGGATCAATATCCAGTCCTTCATCCGCTTCCAGCGTCACGGTAAAGCCGCTTCTCAGATTGCTGAGCGAAATGGCTTCCAACTGAAGCTCTTTTTGCTGTTTATCGGCTTCATCAGAATAATAATCTTTTTCACCGATGATCTGGTCTTTGATCTTCGTCACGTTCAGCAGCGCTGCATATGTCAGTTTTGCTTCGGGCTTCGTGACATATACCTGATCGTGCTCTGTCGTAAAGTTATCGCCAAGAGCCGGTGTCTTCACCTGCAGGTCACCCGGAAGTTCAACTTCCGGTGCGATTGCAACTGTCAGCTGGATGGTCTCTGTTCCGGTTTTAAGCACCGCGTCGGTACCATCCTTGCCGATTTCGGTATTATCCGCCCCTGTCGCCGTCAGCTCCCGATCCTGAACGCCCTTCCAGTTGAAGGCGAACGGGATGTTGCTGCGGCCGTAAGACGCCAGGGCATAGAAGTTACCGGTAATCTCTCCGTTCATAGCCAGCGGCATCGACAGCATTTCCGTTTCAGGAGTCACCTTAACCTGATCCATGGTCAGCATCAGCATGTTCGGAAGATCTTCAATATCATCAAACAGAGTTTCAAAGTCTTCCGGAGCTGTCACATATTTCAGGGTCAGGGTCGCCGTCTGTCCGTCGATCTTAGGCGTGCCGTCGATCTCGAAGCTGCCCTTTGCGTTGACAAGTACAAACTTCGCTTTGCTGATATCCAGGCCTTCCTTGGCTGTCAGTTTCACATCAAAACTGCAGGACAAATCACTCAGGCCGATCTTGGAAGCATCCTGAATGGCAGCGTATCCTTCCCGGATCTGCTCCATCTGCTCTTTAATCGTAGTAACATCCAGCAAAGCTGCGTAGGTCAGAGAATCTCCTGACTTGACCGGGAAGACTTCTTCATGCTCAGTCTTATAGGCGGTATCGGAAGATTTCTTCACCTGCAGGTCGCCTTTAAGTTCGGTCTGGGCAGGAATAACCACCGTTACCATGATGGTATCGGAAGGATCACTTCCAAGTATCGCATCCTGGCCGTCAGATCCAACCTCAATCGGGCTTCCTTCCGGCGCGGTCTTGTTCATCTCATGATCCTGCTTACCGTTCCACTTAAAGTCGAACGGCATCTGAACGCTGCCAAATTTAGCATCCGCATGGAAGGATCCTTTCACCGTGCCTGTCAGGGAAGCCTTTCCCGGAGTGGATCCGGTCTTCACGCCGGTGATCTCCATGACCAGCAGATCCGCCATGGAAGTGATATCCGTTTTCAGCTCCGCAAAGTTATCGATCGTTCCCTTATTATACGTGCATTTCAGAACCAGCTTATTCTTGGTCTTCGATACAACGCTCAGCTCGAATTTGCCTCCGCCGATCAGTTTTACGGACGCATTCGACAGATCCAGCGCCGGATCCGCGTTCAGCTCGACGTCAAAGACAGAGGTAAGATTGCTGATTTCAATATTTTCCGCCTCGGCGCCGCGTTCTTCGTAATCGTTACCGATCTGAGTGATCAGATCTTTAATACTTGTGACATCCAGTACTGCTGCATAATCCAGGGAAGAATTTGCTTCCGCAAGAAATACCTCTTTATGCTCGGTCTTAAACGCTCCGCTTCCGCTCTTGCGCACCTGCGCATCGCCCGGGAGATCCACTACCGGGAGCACCTGGACCGTCAGCTGGATTTTACCGGCAGCGTTTGTTCCGAGTACCAGGTCGGATCCATCCGGATCTTTATCCTGGGTTCCTTTCCAGGTAAAACCGAACGGAATGCTGCGGCCGTTCATCGAAGCTGTCGCATCAAATTTACCATCCACGGTTCCGGTCATGTACAAAGTACCGGCCGAGATCGTCGCTTTGACACCCGGAATCAGAAGCTGCACAGGCTTATCCTTCATACTTCCGATGTCGTTGTAAAGCTCATAGAAATTATGAATGTCAGTATCATCATACGTCATCGTGACGGTCAGCTTATGGTTGTTTCCTGATGTCTCCAGCTTAGAGTCAGATATCTTGAATTTTCCGCCATCCGTCAGCGTAAGCTTGCTCGTATCAACATCTTCAAGGCTCAAACTATGCTGCGCCGTGAAGACCGCGGTAAAGCTGCAGTCGATACCGCCGTCGATGCTGATCTGAGCGAGCATAGCCGCATCGTCCGGATCCAGTCGGTCGTAGGATCCGATCAGAGAGGTCATCTGATCAAATACCTTCCCAACCTCCAGGCTGGCCAGGTAATCCATCGGGGCGTTCTGCTGCGTCGCAAAGAGCGCTTCATGCTCCGTATCATAGGTAGTCTCACCGGATTTCGCCACAAGCAGGTCGCCGGGAAGCTCCACTTCCGGAACCGTCTTCACGGTCAGCCAGATCAGGCCGTCCTCATTTTTCCCGAGCACATAGTCCGATCCGTCCGGATCCTTGTCCTGCGTTCCCTTCCAGGTGAACGCGAACGGCACTTCGCGGCTGTTCAGGACCGCAATCGCATCAAATGCACCTGTCACGGAACCTGTCATGAGCAGGCTGCCGGCTGCCGTATTGCTGACCCGGACACCTTTTACATTCAAGTGGAATACAGGCAATGCTTCCTCAACGATCGCCTTATGCAAATCTGCATAATTGCTGCATGTGGTCGTGAAATCAATATGGATCGTTGCCGTGTTTCCATTCACGGTAACGGAATTGACCGTAAAGTGACTGTCATCCAGTGTGTAATTATCTTTAGCCGTCGGCAGCGTCAGGCCATCCTGCGCTGTCAGTTCCACATCAAAGCTGCATGTGACGCCATTTTCGAATGTGATCGCTGCAAAGTTCTCTTCATTCTGGCCATAATCGCCTTCAATCGCCCTCATCTGATTCTTGATGGCGGAAACTTTCAGCGAAGCCTGATAATCCAGCGTAGCTCCCGGCTTTGTTTCAAAGATCTTATCATGTTCTGTATCAAATGCGCCGCTCGAAGAAGCACGAACGGACAGATCGCCCGGCAGCTCAACTTCCGGCTTCACCTGCATCGTGACAGAAATCTGTTTCGGGTTGAGCAGATCGGAAGTATTCGGATCCTGCTTCCCGTTCCATACAAAGTTGAACGGAATAGAATGTAAACCGGTTACACTTCCCGCTGTGTCAGTCTTAGCCAGCGTAGCCAGACCATCGAACGTACCCTGAACAGTTCCGGTAACACGGGCGTATCCGCCGGCCTGTGTCACTTTACCTTTTGCACTGACCTTCAGCACATCATTCATGTTGTCATGGATCAGTGTATACAGATCATTGAACGTAGTCAGCTTATCCGCATTCTGAAGGGTGATCGTGATGACATAGTCACCGTCGCCGCTTCCTTTTTCAACAGAAGTCACCTCGAAGGTGGATCCGTTTACATCTTCGGTGGTCCAGTCAAGGTTCAGGCTCTCCGCAGTCAGCTTGGAGGCATCCACACCTTCGGTGTGCATATTTATGACAAATTCACTGGAAACCTTGCTCAATTGAATCAGTTTCTTGTCCAGCTCATCGGTATGGTTCTTATTATACGAATCGTAGATCGTCTGGATCTGATCTTTTACATCCTCTGCATTCAGTCGAGCTTCAATGGTAACTTCATCGCCGGTCTTTACCACAGGCACAGATTCGTGCTCCGTATCATCATTTACCAGCAGATCTCCCAAAAGCTCTATTTCCTGGTCGACCTTAACATCTTTCTTCAGCCAGACAGCATACAGATCGCCGCCGGCCCTCAACGGAGCATCGTTATCAGGTTCTTCCTCAGAGGCAAGTGCAGCCATCGGCTTTCCGCCTTTGTATACAGCCGTCACTGCATTTTGTTTGCCGGGCCTGTAGATGAACTTTGCTCCGGTTGCTGAAGGAGTGTCCTCCTCAATCGGAGTCAGGTCTATACCGGGCCGACTTAACCGGAAGACCGCGCCATCCAGGTACAAGAACTCAATAGGCTCCAGATCTGTACCAAAATACGCTTCACCAGCTCTCCAGCCAAGGAATATGTATTCAACTCCATCAACCGTTCTAATTGAACCAAACGGGGCTTCCGGAAGTTTTACGCTGTCTCCGTCTTTCGGATCGATCGTGACTTCCTTATCAGGAACTCCCTCGATACCACTATGGAGTTTCAGTATAATCAGTTGTTCATCGTTCGGCACAAAGCGCCACAAAGCCGTGAAATAGACATCGCTGCCGTCCAGCAATACGCCCTCGGCCGGAATATCGCTAAGCTGGGAAACATCCGTTACATTGCTGCTTCCGGCATACTTCCAGGAGTCATCGATCATCAGCCAGGTGCCGCCCTCGACATTCACGCGCTTCGTCATCGTCTCCGTCAAAAGTACGTTCAGCAGTGCGCCGTCATACTTCTCACCAATATCCTCCGCCTTAGCTTCACCGCTTCCATAAGCTTTTACCGCCACCTGCTGCAGCTGCGAAACGTTATCCGTCACTTCCGCAGGAAGCGCGGTGCCGTCATTGCTCAGGTAAACATAACCCACTGTATGGCTGTCCGGCGTATAATTCCAAGTTCCGGTAAAGGCAGCGCCTTTTTCGTCAACTTCCGCGTTTTCAGGATCCCATCCGGCGAATGTCCATTTGCCGAAGGCACCCTCGACCTCTTTATCCTCCTCAGCGATTTTAAAAGGCTCTTTCACAGAACCGTAGGCTGCTTTCTCATTTCCCGGAAGCTTCGCAAGGATGGCAACCTTATCCTTCGCGTACAGCTTATCTTCCATGAAGTTCGGGCTGTCCGTGCCGCTTACAAATGAATAGGCAACCTCCATCATGGCCGGCTCAAAGGTCCAGTAACCGGTCACGATCGTGGTACCCTGCGGTGTCACCGCTGTGGTGTACTCCTCATCCTCAGCATCCTGTTTGTAACCCTTAAAGGTCCAGGTGCCGACTGTAATATCATCCACCGTTTCGTCAACTTCTGTTTCTTCCGGTGAAGTCAGAACACAAGGTTCACCCTGTTCCACCTTTACTTCAGCGGGAACCAGTGCCTTAACATTCTCCGGCAGCGTCCATTGCGAATCCGTCGATGCAAATACATAAGTCAAAGAAGTCGGGGAAGCCGCATAGACCCAGGTGCCGGTAAAGGCAAGGCCATTCTCATCCAGCGTCTGTTCTTCGGCCGGAGTCCAGCCGGTGAACGACCATACGCCGTTGCCGTTCGGATCATTTACCTGTACCTGGGCAGGAGCTTCAGCCGTGATCTTTGTTCCGTAATCCTTCTGCTCATCCACCGGTTTAAGATCCGTCACTGCCGCAGGCAGATCCTGTCCGGCCATGGATCCGGTCTGAGTTCCGTTTGCGAATGTATAGGCAACTGTATATTTTTTGGGCGTACTTCTATAGACTGCGGTAAATGTCTTACCCTCAGCCGTTAATCCGGTCAAGTCAAAATGATCAAAAGTATAGGTATAGCCCGCATCCTCTTTTTTAGTGGGCTTTTCCTTAATGGTATCAGCCAGATTTTCTGCCGAGTAATCGGCATACTCCACCTGTTTTGTCTCGAGAAGCGTCTTTTTGTCCTCATCCAGCCAGGTCACCGTGTATGTGCGGACCGCGCCGGTAAACTGCGCTGTGTACTGCGCATCACCGGCCACATCCACGATCTGCGGCTCCCACATGCCGTTGAAGGTGTAAACTTCCGTATTCGTGCTGGCTTTTGTCGGAGTATCGCCTTCGTAAGAGGGTGTCTTGCCGTATTCCAGATTATCGGTCTTCAGAGTATTACCGTCTCCGTCCACCCAGGTGATCTCATATTTTCTGGGGGTCGGATTAAATACTGCCAAATAATCCGCATCGCCGTTTACAGGCGTAATCTTCGGATCCCATCCGGTAAATTCGAAGCTGTTCGTATCAGTCGGAGTCTTTTTAGGCGTTTCACCTTTATATTCAGGTGTCTCACCGTATTCGACTTCGCTGCTTTGCAGTATGATGCTGCCATCATCTCCATTCAGGAATCTGATCGTGTACTTACGCGGAGTCTCGGTAAACTTCGCGGTATACCGGGCTTCTCCCTCTACCGGAACGATCTCTTCGTTCCATCCGTCGAAGACATATTCTACTGCCTCGGTTTTTGTCTTTGTCGGCGTCTCGCCGTCATAAGCCGGCGTCTTGCCATATTCCACCAGATCGGTCCGAAGTTCCTTTTCGTCTCCGTCCACCCAGGTGATCGGGTATTTGGCGATCGTTTTTTCGAACGCTGCCGTATAGGTAACTTCTTCGGTCACATTCGGAAGAGGATTCTCTATCGTTCCGTAAACCGTATTGTCATCAGGCAGTTTCCAGCCTATAAAGGTGTAACTGGTACCCGCATTCTCCGGTGTCTTTGCCGGCTCTTCGCCGCTGTAGACAGGAACTGAACCTTCATCGAAGGCCTGAGCCGCCTGAAGTACTGTTCCGTCATCATTAACAAACGTAACTTTATACTGGCGGACTGCATTATAGACAGCCGTATAAACGATCGGATCCGGATCCGTTTCCAGAACCTTTCCGAATGCTGCTCCACTGTTTACAAACGTCTGAGCTTCGTCATTCTTCTGCCACCCGGCAAATACATACCGATATTCCTCATCCGCTGCGCGGGTCGGCACATCGGCATAAGAAGGAACACCGTTTAACGCGACATAGGCATAGTTCAATTCCGTACCGTCATACTGGTTCCAGATGACCTTATGAGCAGTTTTAGCCATTCGCGTCCAAACACGAGGAAGTTTCACGGTATTACTGGTCTGATGTGTTGTAAACATCTTGAACGAACCGGCAACCGTTGTAGTTGTAGCCTTATTGCTTGTGTTGGTGTAGGATGCAGTAACAGATCTTGTCAATACCCAAATATAACCATCCCCGGAATCATACTCAGTGATCTCCGGGAGGAGTGTCACTGTGTCACCCTTGTGATAGATCGTATCATCTACAGGCACCATCGCCGCCAGTTCTGCCGGCAGAGCTACAGTCTTACCCCCGCTCTTGGTTCCGGAAGAATACGTATAGACAACCTTATGATTGATCGGCTCTTTGTGCCATTTGCCGGTGATGATCAGATCAGCGCGTCCCATTTTCACTTTCAGGTCAGCAGGTGCCGCGACCAGGACCGGATTGCCGTCCTCACCGATAACATCGTATCCGTTCTCATCTTTTTCATTGACATACCATCCGTCAAACTTCCAGATGCAGTCATTTGTAGAGTCAAACTTGCCTGCTGCCGGAATTGCCGCCTTCGGAGAGATGGTATATGTATAATTGTAGATATAGGCAGAATTCGTCAGTGTGCCGCGGCTGTAGGTATTTACCACATTTGCTTTCGCGCCGGCATTGTCATTCATATTGTTCCCGTCTTCATCGAGGAACTTATAAATGATCTTGTGCTGGTATGGAGAAAATCTCCAGGTGAATGTCACCGGTATTGTCGCTTCGGCTGTCTTAATGCTTGAAACGTTATAGGTACCGTCAGAGTAGTAGTACCAATAACCGTCATTGCTGCCTTCCTTATCAATATACCGATGGTCTGCGTCGGTAAGTCTGAAGTCCGGGTAGAACGTCGTCAGCCTGTAGTATACGTTTGACGCATAAGTTTTCCAGGTCTGAGAAGCCTCGTCGAAATAATACTTTCCGCGTTTCTCCGGATCGACAACATCCGCCGCCATCTGATCTTTTACAGAAGTGGAAATCGTTCTTCCGCTTGTACCGGACGCATGGCTGACCACCACATCATGCAGATGCGGTTCAAATTTCCAGTATACTTTTACGTTCGTGGTAGTCGGAGTATCCGGTCCGATCGATACGGTCGGAGTTTCCATATGGTCAAATGTCCATACAGCATTGTACTGGGCCAGATCATCATATGTGGTACTGCTCGGAGTCAGTTCCGGAACGGTAAAGGTTTCCCCGTAATAGAATGTCTTTGCAGGAAGAGTAAACTTCTTGTTCAGCTCAGTTGTCACCGTTGAATTGGCAGTCAGTGAACCATCCAATGTCACATGCTGAAGCTGCCAGGTATATACCTGCTTCGTGTAAGTTACTTTGCTGGTAAAGATGGCCCCGACATTGGATCCGTCTGAGCTCTTGTCACCATTGATCTTCACACTGGTCGGAGTATAGTTGGCGCTCGTCCAGTTTCCGATAAAGCCGCCGTCATCTCCATGCACCTGAACGGTCGCCGGCTTCACAAACGGAGCCTTATTGGCCGTCAGCGTCTGACCGTTGCGGTAAAGTGCCTCACTGTACTGTACCGCGTCATAAGGTTCATCCACCACATCATCCGTTGCATTCGCAAAGGTATAATTAAACTGCACCTTATACATGGTGGGCTCGAAATCCCAGATACCGACCAGATCTACATCGGCATCTCCCATCTCCACACTGTTGATGGTCTCTCCGTCCAGATTCAGGTCTTCGCCATCCAGCATATAACCGCGGAATGTCCAGGTACCGTCGTTTGTGGTGACGGAATCCTTTGCAGGGTTCACCACAGATGCTGTACTTCCGGCAAATGCATACTTGCCGGCCGCAATACGCTGTACATCCAGAAGCAGTTCATTACACTCGTCAGGCAGATAATCTGCCGCAACATAATCATCACCCTCATAGGATGTCATAAACCGATAATGCAGGTACAGCGGTTCAGATTCATTGAATGACCAGCCGCCGACAAATGTCACATCGTCATCCGTCAGAGGCGCAGAAGTCGGTGTATATCCATCGAACAGCCAGAATCCTTCCCCGTCTTCAACCTTCAGCACAGAAGGAGTAATGGTCTTTGCTGTATCTCCTTCCACATATCCTTTCGGATCATTCGGAAGAAGTGCCGTCACATCAGAAGGAAGCTCTCTGCCATCCGTATTGGAAACAAATTCATATGAAACGGCATACCCTTCTGTAAATTCCGGCAGAGAAATCTGCTTGATGGTAACAGTAAAGCTAACCATGCTGCTTGCTTCTGCCTCCAGCCTGCCGCTGCCGGTAATTTCAATACTTGGCGCGGATGCAAAAGCAGACCCTCCGGTCACATAGACAGAATAGGGAATCTCAGCATAAACAAAGGCAGAATCCTTCTGCTCCAGATAATATCTTTCAAAAAGATTACCGAATTTGTCATAACGAATCGTCGGTGTGATCGTGATAGTATTTTCCGTAACCGTCGGATCCGGAAAAGCTCTGAAAATATTGGTACTGTCAGTCCGGATAGAGATCGCGCTTCCGTCCAGGTTTACCTGCCCCGGAAATGTGATCGTAATCGGAATCTTGTTATAGGTCTGGCTTAAGTACCAGGATTCCGCATGCTTGTTGAACATAGCTGCAAAGCTTTTTCCGGAAAGATACTGCTGGTATGCGTTTTCCATCAAAGCACTGAGCGGAATTTTGGCGGTGATTACACCGTCATACCACCCATCCTCGCTCGTGACAGTAGGATCCTGCGGGCTGCGCTTTACAGGTGTTTCTACCTCAAAGTAAGGAGCAAGATCCGTATTGCCGCTGCCGGAACTTGTTCCGGATACAGATTTCGTAGTGATATAGGTCGAGAACTGATCAGAAGTAAAATTTACCTCCAGATTCTCGGATGAAGTATCCGCCTGGGCTTTCTGTTTTTCCAGGTTTCCGCTTTCATCATCAACGTGATAGACCTGCAGTTTCTCTCCGTTATTCAGGTCAAAGTCGGCATAAGTAAACTGAACATCAACCGGAACGGCCGGTTCGATTTCCGTGTCCGGATCTTCCGGAAGATAGAAGCTGATATCGTAAGCGACCATCAGGCGGTCTGCCAGGCCCTCCTCAACAACTTCCTGTGCAATTGCGTTGGCAGCCTCTGCCTCATAACCGAAGTTCATCTGCAGCAGCTCTGCCACCATTTCTACGGAGATCACTTTTTCCGCCCGCATCTCAACCCCTGCCGGCAGTGCACCTTCCGGAACATCCACAGTGATCACCGTGCCGTCGGGCATTGTCTTCTCCAGAGTAACTTCCGGATATGCCTCCGTCTCACTCTCGGTTTCCGTCTCAAGTTCCTCAAGCGGCTCCTCAGTCTCTTCCTCGGTTTCGAACTCCTCGAGCGGTTCCTCCGTTACTTCCTCAGTCACTTCTTCAGTGAGCTCTTCCGGAATTTCCGTTTCGACTTCCGTCGCAGCTTCTGTCGCAGCTTCTGTCGCAGCTTCCGTCTCTTCTTCCGTATCCGCCTTCTGCGCCCGTCCGAGGACAGCCATATCCGTCAGGACATAGTACGGGAATTCTTTTGTTTCAAGAACGACCTGACCCTTGAGAATCTTGCTCGCATCCTCCGCAAGCTCCGTCTTCTGTACATTCTTTTTAACAGCCTTCTCATCGGAAAGCTTCTTCAGGAAGAAAGCTTCAAGCTCTTCCTTCTTTCCCGCCTTCCTGCCGATCGCCAGATTCGAGAAGGTCACCTTAACCGGTTTGATCGGATCAATATCCTTCTCCGGCTCCTGTTCCATAAAGAAATGAATCTCAAAAGCAGATATAAAGTCTTTCCAGGAAAGATCTTCTGTATCTGTAATAAATGCTTTTGTCTGAGCGATCTGCTCGTCTGTATAATTCAATGCTTTCAGCAGCTGGCTGCTGACAGACTCCGGTTCCACTTTCTTTACCCGGAATTTGACATCCTTCGGAAGCGTCCCTTCCGGTACTTCCACGGTAACGACTGTTCCGTCCGCGAAGGCTTCCGACTGAAGCTTCACTGCCGGATAGATCTCAAAGTTTGCCGTAAATGTATTGGTTCCTTCTTTAAGCTGATCCGCAGAGGGGGTAAACTGCGCATCTTTGCTCACTTCCTTACCGGACGCGTCTGTCCAGTTGATAAATGCATATCCTTCATCAGCTTCCGCTGTCGATCCATGTAAGGAAAGCGTATCAGCAAGATCCGCTTTTTCTTCTGCTGCGGACACAGTTCCGCCTTTGCCGGCTTTGTAGCTGATCTGCGCAATAACCTTCTCTTCGTCCTCAGAAGCTTCTGTCACAGGAGCCTGCGTTTCTTCGGGCGCGTCAGGTGAGGCAGCCTCCTCTTTTCCGGCTTTCTCCGTTTCCGGAGCTGCCGGTTCTTCCGCTGCCTTCTTTTCTTCTTCAGCTTTTTTAGCCGCTTCTTCTTCAGCCGCCTGCCTGGCCGCCTCTTCCGCAGCTGCCTGACGGGCTGCCTCTTCCTCGGCTGCCTTTCGGGCCGCTTCTTCCTCGGCCGCCTTACGGGCTGCTTCTTCCTCGGCTGCCTTTCGGGCTGCTTCTTCCTCAGCTTCCTTACGGGCTGCTTCTTCCTCAGCTGCCTTTCGGGCTGCTTCTTCTTCGGCTGCCTTACGGGCTGCTTCTTCTTCAGCTGCCTTCCTGGCTGCTTCTTCCTCGGCTGCCTTGCGGGCTGCCTCTTCTTCAGCCGCCTTCCTGGCTGCCTCTTCTTCAGCCGCCTTCCTGGCTGCCTCCTCTTCTGCCGCCTTCTGGGCAGCTTCTTCTTCAGCTGCCTGCCGGGCAGCTTCCGCCGCCTGATCAGCGGCCGACGTATCAACAATTTCCGTTGCAGCCGTTTCCTCTGCCGATACGAGCATACTTGTCAGGTGTGATGTCGGTCCTGAAAAAGCCATAACACACGCCAGAGAAAATGCTGCCACTCTCTTCAGATAGTTTTTCCTAAACATGTGTATATCCCCCCCACAAAGTTATATTAAGCTAATTGAAAGTGCAATTAGGCCATTGTATCCTTTATTGGCCTTCTATTATAGCATAGAATTATACGCTGATAAACTACCAGATCGACATAAAAAAGTATTAAGACTTATACATTATTTCTCATACCATTGCCCGCCTTGCTGCTCCGCTTTCATTGCTCCTTCCTGCCGCATAAAACCGCAAAAAAAATCCCCCGGAGCCGGCATTTCTGCCGGATCTCCGGGGATCGGTATCTCCTTATTCAGAACTGATTTCTTCAGACATATTTCGACGTCGAGTAAATATACTCTCCGTAAATATCCTTCACCGCGATCTCCTTTTTCCCGGATCGGGTGTACAGGACTATCCGATAGCTGTATTTTTTGTCTTTCCTGCGGGTCGTATCCACATATTTCCTGTTGTTCGCCTTCACCGTTTTAAGAAGCTTCCAGGATTTGCCCTTTTCCTTCCGATACACCCTGACCAGCAGTCTGTCGTCATTTACCGCGGTCCACGCCAGTGACGCCGAGGCGGCGTTCTTTTTCTTTGCGGTCAGTGTCAGCTTCTTCGCATAGACCGGGCGGATAACGCCTTTGATCTCCGAGATGCTGTAAGTCACGCGGCGGACCACATTGTTGGAGTTTCCGTCAATGGAAACGACCACACCGTTTCCGACGCTTTCGACAGTTCCCGTGTGATGGACCTTGCTGCTGCCGCTGCCGTTTCTGCGGATCTGGAGAATGTCCCCTCTGCGAAGATCGGAAAAGTTCATGACCTTGCCTTTAGCGGCGGCCCTGCATTCCGGGTACGTGTTGTTCACGTTGTTCGACAGTATCCAGTAGCAGTTCATTTTCGCGAAGCGGATCCGTAATTCGTCCGTATCTCTGCAGGGATAGAAATAGTCCGCATACGTCCCGGCTCTTCGCGCGCTCCATGTGGCAAATTCCGAGCACCAGAGAATGTGTTCCGTATCTACCGGAAAATTTCTTCCCTTTTTCATGAGTTCCCGGCGGACGAATTCCGAATAGACCGTTTCACCGCCGAACTCACTGATGGAATACCGCTTGGTCCCCGTATAGCCCAGCTGCGATCTCTGGATGATCGTCATATTATTGCGCACATTATTGCCCAGTGCCGGTACAGCCTTCGGCGCCGGGTAGGAAGCTCCCGCAGGAATTGCCGAAAAAATGACCGCCACCGCAGCGAGCACCGCCGCGATGACGTTTCTTGCGGGCGTTTTCTGGTTTCTCACTTCATCGCCTCTCTTCGTTTTTTGTTTATTATATATTATACAACTGAAATGTCAAAATCTCCTCACCTGTATTTCTCCACTTTCTGAAAAACCTTCTGAAAATCGATGCGGCAGGATCCGTCGGATATTCCCAACGGTATCTTTGCCGTAAAATCATAGGTTTCCGGTTTCAGGTCATGTTCAAGATCATAGACAATGATCTCCAGTTTCTGAGGATCAACGATCCAGTACTCTCTCACCCCGGAGAACCTGTACTTGTTCAGCTTCCGGAACATATCGTGAGCCCTGCTCTGCGGGGAAACGATCTCAAGAACAAAATCCGGTGTCTCAGACATCTGCTTCAGGGCTTTTTCATCCCGTCCGCAAATGATGTAAAGGTCAGGCTGAACAATGGTCTTTCCATTCTTCCCAAGCCTGACGTCCGAAGGTGAAAGAAAGAGTTCGCATCCGGGGTGCTTTTCAGCGCAGGAATAAAACTGAATATAAAGCTCCCCGAGTACTGCCTGGTGCAGGTTCGACGGGCTTGCCATATCATAAAGAAAGCCATCGATCAGCTCAACGCGTCGATCATCAGGGAGGTTTAGATAATCCTCCATTGTGTAATAACCCTGCATAGGATCGGCACCGGCAGACGGATCTCTCTCATCCGCTCCCGCATTAACTGTCGGTTTAACGTTTCGGGCAGACCGTGGTCCGTACATAATTCGCCGATCAGCCAGAAGTGCTTCGATAGCCTGGACCTTATCCCAGCGCGGAGTTTTTGTGGTCCCGGCAAAGATCTTCTGTACAGTTCCAAGTGGGATGCCCGTTTCCTCGGATATCTTTTTATTTGTATATCCAAGCTCCCTCTTTTGTGATTTCAGTCTTTCCAGATCCATAGCAGCCTCCCTGTTCGGTGCTGATTCAGTCTAATTAGCTCATTTCCATTTTACATCCCTTTTCGCAAATATTCAACACCGTATTATTTCTGCTTTAGGACCGTTTTGTTTCCACTTAAGAACGTTTTTTAAATCCCCTCAAACCACCGCACGGCCCTCTCTGGCCATCCGGCCATGCACATGCCGGATCCGTCAGCAAAGCCATGTCCGCCTTCCGGGCCGATCTCCAGCCTGCAGGGAATATTCTTTTCTTCCAGAACAGCGGCAAGCAGTTTCGAGTTTTGGGGATTGACAAGTTCATCCCCTGCCGCGACAAAAATGGCGGTCGGCGGAAATCCGTCCGCATGGTCAAGTATCTCAAATTCTTTGGCTGCCGCTTCCTCCAGTGTGCAGCCGTACAGACGGATGTTGGACTCCGGATCCGAATCGCCGTAACGGATATCCTTGCGCAGCGTCACAACCGGATAGACCGGGAATGAGGCCTGCGGCTTTGGAAGACTATAGGCCGGATAGCCCATATCCGTATTCCAAAGGCAGATCAGGTATCCGCCCGCAGAGAAGCCGCAGGTGATGTACTCGCTGCCTTTCACATGGAAATGAGCTTCCTTCTCCTTGATCAGCTTAAGAGCGCGGGCTACATCATCCAGATCCTTTTCAAGGAGCTTGTCTTCGCCATCGACCTGATAAGTCAGGATAAAAACGTGGTATCCGCAGCGGTTGTACTGCTCCGCGATCGGCCACCCCTCGGTCAGGTTCCAGACATTCACAAATCCGCCGCCCGGAACAAGAAGAATAAACGGCCGCTCATCCGCCCCGGGCTGATCCGACGGGAACCAGACGACGCTTACGCCGCGCTTCGCCTCGTTTTCTGCGCATTCCGCCTCAGTGTAGAGCGGATAATACCAGTCTCCCGTATCGGCAGCCGCATACAGCCGCTCAAAGCCGCGGCCGATCTCGCCGTTAAAGAAGTTTTCAACTCTAAGCTCTGTCAGGGTCATGTCCCACACAGGCTCCGCCTCCAGGTCACGGCGGCGGATGGCATCCTTTGCCACCTCTTTTATTCTGGGGTCACTCAGCAGGCTGCCCAGGGTACTGTTTTCATAAGCCATAATAATTACCTCCGGCCAAAATCTGATGTAATTATATCTATTTCACGAGCTAAAGTTCACTTCCGCAACGCGACCTTCTTCATCGAAGATGATCTTAACCACAGCGCTTTCCGTGTCAAGAGCTTCTTTCGTGAGATCTCTCAGCAGCTCCGACGCCGTGAGCTTTTCTCCCTCCGCATTCACATAGACCAGTTCGCTGCTCAGGCTTCCCTGGAACGTGAAGCTGTCCCCTCTCAATACGCCTTCTTCATTCTCGGCTGTATACACCCCGTCTTCATTTACCGTAAATACCAACGGAGTCAGCCAGGGTTCTTTCGGGGTCACTTTGACCTGATCGTCTTCCGTCTTCACAGAGCCGACCGTATAGACCTCATAACCGGCGGAAATGAGATCGCCCTTAGACAGGGATTGGATCTCATCGACCGCATAGGTCAGCGGTTCAACAATGGTAAAGTCAAGGCCAAGAGACGATACATCATCCTCTTCTCCCCAACCGTACCCGGTTATCCTCGCGTCGAATGTCTTGCCGGATACGAACGATTTCAGCGTCGGTGACGGCAGGCTTTTCAGGTCTTTCGTTTCAGCTGAGGCTGTCATGCCTGCTCCGCAGATCATGCCTATTATGCAGATAATTGCCGCTGCTTTTTTCATTATACTCACCCTTCCATCAATTCCGTGATCAGCCTGCGCCACCTGTCGACCACTTTATCGGTCAGATATTCGCAGGCGATCTCGTAGGATTTTTGTGAGAACTGCTTCAGGTCGGGCTCGGTAAACAGCCTGACCATCGCCTTTGTCAGCAAAGCTATTTTTTCATCGGTCGAGGACGATTTGTCATACGGAATAAGATAGCCGTTCTCGTCCGGTGCTATAAAGGTCTGGTTTCCGTAGTGGACGTCGAAGCCGATCATCGGAAGTCCGGAGCCGACGGCCTCCAGAAGTGTAAGGCCGAAGCCCTCACTGGTAGAAGCCGCTACATAAGCTTCATAATCCTTATAGACCTCGTCCAGCTTCTGATGGCCTTTCAGGTGAATGTATTCCCCGGCCTTCATCAGTTCGATCATCGCCTTCAGCTTCGCTTCTTCTCCGCCGCTTCCGTAGATGTCGAGGCTGATGTCCGGCACGGTCTTGTGTGCTTCTACCGCTGCCCGAATAAGCCAGTCTATGTGCTTTTCCGAAGCCAGCCTGGAAGCCGTGATCATGGCATGCTTTCTGCGCTCTCCCGCAGGCTTTTTAAGTTCGTTCAGGCTGCCGACCGGAATGGTCACCACCTTCGGATGCAGGTTTTTGTACTTTTCCATCTGCTGCCGGAAGATCACGGCCTGCGCGTCCGTAGAAGCCACAAAAAAATCCAGCTGATCCGCGTGGCTGAACTCATATTCATAATAATTGTTCCACAAAATCGTGTGGTCCGTTACATTGTTCTCGCTGTAATGCTCTGCATGAATGACAGATCCGATCTTGGCTTTCCCGTGCTCACGAAGCACAGCCTGGCCGATCTCCGTGGCGCGGTCTATGATCAGGATATCATCCTCCTTAAGGTTCAGGCATGAAATAAAGTACGCGATAAATCTCGGTTTGGAGAATATCGTCCGGTTCCCGATCTTATAGACATCCGTATCGTTATCGATGATCTCGATCAGCGCTTCCGTCCCGTCTTCATTATAGAACCTGCGCATGTAGACATGTGCTTCGTTGTTGACCGGGGAATAGTACTCCGAAAACAGCCTCCCGTAGGTAAAATAATCCTTGCGGATCAGCTTGCCTCTGGAGACATACTCCACCCGCTGGACGATGTCCCGGTCCTTAAACCGCAGATAGGCGTTGGCATAGACACCCAGCTCGTCAAAATAGTAGCGGATCATCTTTTCTTCCGCCTTCGTTCTCCACTTATCCGACGGGAAAGTACTCTCCAGCTCTTTGATCGTGTAGGTCGTAGGCGCGATCTTAAAGTCTGTAAAGTAAGAGTACAGCCAGATGATCTCATCATCATTGAACCCGATGTTCCGGGTAAAATGTTCAATATTCTCCATGCGGAACATATCCGTAAAGATAAACTTGATATCCACACCGACCTGGCGGAGCAGATTTGCCCGGTACGCCTGCGCGTATTCAACGCCGCTGCTTGCCCAGCCTATTCCTCTGTTAATGTTGTATACTGTCACGACCGATCCCTCTTTTGTCCGTTTACTAAAACTTTCTTTTGCTCCGGCATTTACGGCAGGACGACCTGAAGGTCATTGTCCTTTGTCCACGAAGCGTCGCCGAGCATGATGTTCCTGAGCATCTTAAACCGGATCTTATCCCGCATGCGCTCGTATGCCTTGTAGGCATCTTCATGATATTCGAATGCCATATTCCTCTGCGTATACCTTCGTCCCACGACAGCCTGCTTCAGCTGCTGCAGGTAGTCTACTTCCTCGATCCACGATTCGTCGATCGCCTTCAGCATCATGACCTGCACGTAGCGCTCCCAGCCGTCTCTTTCATCGAGCTGCTGCTTTTTCCCGTACAGCTGCCGCTGCGCCAGGTCAGTCAGGTATTTCTCCGCCTTCTTAACGTCCCCGACCTCGTTATCTTCCGGGAAAGAATCCATTCTGTAGGAAATGTTGTCCAGAATAAATCTCGTAACCAGCGTCGCGTTAAGCTGATCCGCGTGATCCGCGAGAAACTTCCTGATGATCAGCTTTTCCTGCTCAAAGCAGTAATCCGCATCTTTGACCATATTATGCTGGATGTTTTTTCTGGTCTGGTAAATAAGTTCTCTTTGCTGGCGTACGCTTTCTCCGAAGACCATCGTTGTCTTTCTCGATGCTCTTCCGCTCAAGTCACTTGACTTCTGCGCCAGCCTGACAGCTTTGCGAACGGATCTGTTTTTCAGTTCGCGTTTTGGGCCAATCAGTTTTTCATGCTTCTTTTTTAATGTCGGTCTTACCACATCATCTTCGAGAGACACAAAAAAGATGCTCACGCCGGGATCTCCCTGGCGTCCGGCTCTTCCTCTTGCCTGAAGATCCAGCCGCTTGCTCTCCATCTCTCCCACTCCGACGACGGCCAGACCGCCCAGTCTGGCGACTCCTCTGCCCAGGCGGATATCGGTTCCTCTGCCGGCCATGGAGGTGGCGACCGTAACGGCGCCTTTCCGTCCGGCCTCCGCGATCATTTCCGCTTCCTTGGCCGCCGTATGCGCATTGAGCAGATTGTGCGGGATCTCCATTTCAAGCAGGAGTTCGGAAACTATTTCCGAGAGGGTGATCGAAGCCGTGATGACAAGAACAGGCTGCCCGGTCTCGTGCCGCTTCAGTATCCACTCGATCGCCGCGTCCAATTCCGCGTCCAGCGATGCGTATATCCTGGCCGGAAGATCTTCCCGGATCATTTTCTTATGAGTGGGAATGCTGACAACACCAACACCGTAGATCTCACGAAACTCATCCGCGTCAACTGCCGCGGTTCCCGACATTCCCGCCAGTTTGGGGAACATATTGAAAAGATCCTGGTAGGTGATGGAAGCCATCGCCCTGGTCACCGCAGTGACGGGAACGTTTTCCTTGGCTTCTACCGCCTGGTGCTGTCCGCCCTGCATTTTTGTATTTTCAAGGATTCTGCCTGTATTGCCATCAAGCAGCTTTACCTTGTCATCCTCCACCACATATTCTTTCTCGCTTTCCATAAGGTGGTGCGCTCTGAGCGCCAGGATGATGTGTCGGATAAAATCATAATGCTTTCCGTCGTACAGATCATCTATGGTAAAGAACTTTTCAGCTTTTTCTATTCCTTTATCCGTAAGCCATATGTCCTTGTCTTCCAGTTTGAAGTCTTCGTCCTCCCTCAGCGTTCTCACGAAATAGTCCGCGCTGCCGTAAAGATTGGACTGTACTCTGGGCGCGCCTGATATGACCAGCGGCATCTGCGCGGAATCGAGCAGGACCGAATCGATCTCGTCAATGATCACGCACTCGAAAGGCTGCATATACCGGTCTTCCCAGCGAACGGAGAGATTCTCGATCAGGTAATCAAATCCGAGATTTCCGCAGGTCGTATAGACCACGTCACTCGCATAGATCACTTTTTTCTTGTCAACTGCCTCTTTGTCCTTTTTTTCGGACTCATCAAACATCCCGATCGCAACGCTCATGCCCATCGATTCATAGACTTCTCTTAAAAGAGCTGCGTCACGCTCGGCCAGATATGAATTGGTCGTAACGAGAAAAGATCTTTTTCCGGTAAGAAACTGCAGATAAATAGGCAGAACAGCCGTGAAAGTCTTTCCTTCCCCGGTCTTCATCTCAATGACTTTTCCCTCGTATAAAGCCAGTGCGCCAAGGATCTGGACATCAAAAAGAAAAATGCCGATCTTTCTTTTCATATTCTCCCGCATCGCCGCGAAGGCGGCCGGCAGGATGGCCTTATCCGATTCCCCGTTACTCAGCCTCTCTCTGAGGACGTCCGTCTGAGCGTGGAGTTCTTCATCGCCAAGAGATGCCATCGCGTCTTTTAGCGCGTTGACTTTCCCCAACACGGGCTTGTACCGGTTCAGATAAAATTGATTGACTAAACTATTCATCTTCTGCTGCTTTCCATAACCTGAACTGCTGTTTCTGCGTCTGAGCGCCTTTACTGATCATATTTTGATAATAAAGTTCATCCTGAAACCAGACGCACAAGCCGTCGTAAGAATCCGGCGGCGCCGACCGCTTCATGATCATATCGAGCGTCTTTGGAGTCAGCTCCGACCCATAGGGAGAAAGGACCATGTAGTCCGTAAGCCCTTTCGGAATATCCTCATCAAAAACCGCCGCGGACCAGCCGTCCCTGGAAGGCACCAGTAAATTCAGGATCGCCCTGCCGTCAACCGGATTGGTGATCTGATAAAAAAGTTTATCAGACTCCGGAAATATCTCAAACCGGTAAAAATGAACGCGTTCCGCTCCGCCCTGAACAAGCTCTGCCGTATACGAATAGGTATTCTCCGGGCATTGAAACGTGCTTTGTTTTTTGTCCGGTAAAAAAGTCCCGGTTTTCTTATGCTGCTGATCATAAAAATCCAGCCTCATGAATACGCTTCCGGCCGGTTCATCGTAATAAAAAGCTCGAAGCATATATTCCCTTCCGGGTATCAGCATGGGCAGGGAAGGCTCGACCCGGGTACTCTGATAGTTGGCAGATGACATCCACTTTTTGATCGTCATCCCGGCCGGCATCATCAGGCTTTCAAAATAAACCGATCTGTCTTTGTAAAACCGGATATCAGAGCCGTACAGATACACCTCAGAGCCCGGATCATCCCAGTAAACCGTATGAAGAACATGTTCACCCATTATAAGGATACCTCTCTGCCAAAGTCAGCGCTCGCTATTCTCCGGTACTGGCTCATAAACCAGCTTACCACTCCGGACGTATTATCGTTATGCCGCCCTTCCATTCCCTTACTTACAATGACGACGCGGCGTTTCTTAAGATGTTCGAGAATGTCAGGAAAGCCGTTGACATCGTAGTCATCCTGGAACATATAGCCGATCGCAAATTCCGTATGTGAAAAATCAGCCGCATCGAACCGGTCCCAGAGGCGTTTGTTCAAAACAGCCGCATGCTGCGCCCTGTTTCCCCCCGTATTGCTGCGCAGCACATCCAGGGAAGTCGGGAAGCCGCCCGGCCGGAGTCTTTTTTCGTTTGATGCCACATCACCAAGATTCATGAGGGGCTTGCCGATAATAATGGCATGCGGCTCCAGCACCGAGCCGTAATAAACAGCCCCGAAAGTGCCCATCGACAAACCCGACAGAATCAGCTGATCCCTGGTAAAGCCAAGTTCATCCAGAGCGCCTTGAATCACATCCGTGATCCCTTTTTCAAACCCTTCTGAACCCAGATAAAACGCGCCGCCTTCAAGCCGCGGGTCCCCGATCAGCAGGAAGGGGGATTTCATCGCATTCATAATGAAATATCCCTCAAACCCTTCAGCGGTCCTGTAACCGGAGAAATAGACATTAAGAGGAGGCTTTCTGTCCCCGGGATTAAAATAGCTGATAAACTCCTGCCCCTTATCAAAAACGTGCCGTCTTCCGCCGGGCAGAAATTGACCCACGCCCAGTCTGGATGCCCTGAAATGGAGCGGACCCATTTCAACGGTGCCTGACCCCCTGCAAAAAATTGCTGCTGAGATATAACTGCCCCATTTTCCGCCTTCAATGATGATCGGCTCGCGAAGATCGTTATCGTCGTAAATACGTGACGCTTCAAGGGACGCGACACTTCCTCTCTGATAAGTGTTCACACGAAGCTGCAGGTCAACTCCTTCGGTTGCGGAGTGCTCAAACCAAATCTCGATCGCTTTCCCGGCATCCACATGCATGTTATATTTCCAAAAGGCGGCCGGCGCAAACTTCTTGCCGAAATCAGTGCTGATGACCATAGCCCTGCTGCCGTCCATAACCGTATAGGGAATATACTTTTCAGCGACGCAAATATGCTTTGGATGGAGCTTTGACCCGTGCTGTCCTCTGAAATACTTTTTCGGAAGATCCTGAACAAACGAATCCAGCTTCGCAAGATCAAGATGCGCAGCCTGTTTTTCAGCCAGAACCTGAGAGATTCCCTCCGTCATTACAAGCCTGTCCGTATAGAAGTACGTAAAGGGAGAACCCAGTTCTTTAATGGCCGACAGGTTCCCCTCATCGATCGGGCCATCCAGGATGACCACTTCAAAAGACCGAGGCCGGTCTTCCTCCTCTTCAAACAAAGGCTTCATTCCGTCCCGGAAGATCCATTTTACGTCCTGTGGGAGGCGTTCTGTCTGCGCAAAGCGCGAAGCGCCTATCTGAATTACATTCATGCTCTGTCACTCCCATTCGTAAGGCCGTCCATCGCCTTCTTCCAGCGCCCGGCAATATTACCGTTGGTATACTCACCGATCCTGCGCAGAGACCAGATCAGGGAGTTGTTCCAATTGGCAAGGCCGCTAAGGAAATAGCGAAGGGCTTCCTCGAGTTCTTCGCCGCTTCTTAAAAGCCAGCCGTTCTTCTTGTGGCTCACATACTGGCTCCCGGTACTTAAAACAATGGGAAGCCCGGCGCTGATACCTGCGATCTGCAGGTAAAGATCCGGCGCGGCGCCGATATCAACGATTATCCGGTGATCCGATAAAGCTTCGATAATCTGCGTCTCGGTTATGCACTCTTTTACGGCTATCCTCGGAGCAATATCTTCTTCCGGCTCATTTTCGGCAATGTCCTTATTTTCTTCTTCGATCCTGTACTCCACGCCTTCTTTTTGCATGAAGACTTCCAAATTGACCTTCACACTTTCCGCAGCGTACGGGCCGGCAACGTTTCTTCCGATACCGATGGTGAGGAATGTATCCGGGTTTTCATCCATGTACCGGAAAATACCGGTCAACGCGCTCTCATATCTTTCAAATTCACCTGACTCCATATAGAACAGGATCTTCAGCGCCTTGATCTGCGTACTTTTTCCGAGCGCCAGTCGGGCGTCATAAGGTGATATATCCAGTACCTTATCCGCGTATCCGGGAAACCTTTTTCTAATAACTCCCGCCAGATACTCCGTATCTGTCACAACCAGCCGGTTCTCCAGAAAAAGCTCTTCAAGCCTCGAAGGAGTCAGCTTATCCGTTCTCTGAGAAAAGATGGAAAAAGCTGTTTTTCTGCTGCCCGCCCTGCGCCGGACGATCTCATTGTGCCGTTCATCAAACGCAGCGACCAGGGAGCTTTCAGGGCTGTTCTTCAGATGCTTCCCAAGGGTCTCCTCAATGATTTCTCCGAGGTTTCTGTACGATAATCTGTCAAACCTGTGGGAGAACGCAGGATTGACATAGACATTTTTCCTTGCTATATCCTCTTTTATCTGCCATCTCCCTTTCCGGTCAAGAAATACTCTCCAAACCGGCTGGCCGTCCCGGTAGTATTCTATATATGACACAAATCCTCTGTCATCAATATGCATTTTATGGGCCGGGACTTCATTTTCATAAAACACGGTCCCGATCCATTTTCCGTCTTCATTAAATTCGGCCCTGTAACAAAGATGTCCGTCCCTATATCCAAGCTTCAGAAACGGTGTGTAAAACCATTCCGTGTCATCAGGCCATTTAATATCATTCAAATGAAGCTGGCGCGCCGTATTCCCTTTTATATTCTGGATCTCGTCAAATACCGACCAGACCTTAACTTCGTCTATTCTTTCGCGATGCAGAAAATGTCTTAAGTCCGGCATGCATCCCAGATAAAGAATCTCTACCTCTTCCCCGGCCATCCGGAATACTTTGATCTGATTGACAGCGTCATCAAATTCCATTTGCTCACCGGCCCGGTACCAGACATTTGTTTCCCGCACCCAGCTCCCGTCTTTCCCGTACCAGGATGGAATAAAACTGAACATATTTATAAGACCTCCTGATAACTGTCAAGCCTGCTTATCGTTTTGATCTCCAGAGAAATATTGCGGGAGATCCCGCCGATGAACATCAGGCTCATCGGAATCATGGTCATTTCCTGCGGCAGTCCCCAGATGATTCTGAGCAGCATAGGCAGAGCGATCAGCCCTCCAAGTACGATACAGCTGAACACAGTAAGGCGCAAAACCACTGTTTTTAAATAATCCTGCGTCTCCCTGCCCGGCCTCAGGCCGATAATACAGTCACCGCTTTTCTGCATCTCCTCAGCCAGATCGGATGGACTCAGTTCCACCATTGCCAGCGCCAGTGCCAGTAAAAAGTACAAAATCAGGTAAAGTGCCAGCCCCGTAAAATGATCCAGCTGAACGCCCTCTGCAAGCAAAACCAAAAAGCGCCTGCCCGGGAACAGGCTAATAAGTATATTAAACAGATAAAACGGAATTATATAAAAGGCCATCACGTACATCATCGGCTGCATTCCTACAGGATTCAGCTTAAATGCCATATAATTGTCTTCGGACATTTCGTTGTAGATCATGACCTTTTGTACGGGAATCCGGAACTCTGCTTTTTCAAAGAGCATCAGCATGATCATCGAAATCAGGCCGATCAGGACCAGTACGGCGATCTGGCAAATATCTTTCCGGCTCCCGTATACCCCGCTCTCAAAACCGCTCCATATTTTTAAGACGTTGCGGATGATATTCTTCATGATATTTACAATGATGATCAACGACATCCCGCCAATTCCGTCTCCGGTATTCACTTCAGTCAGCCAGATGATACCAAAAACTCCCGCAACAAGAACAAGCATGGCAAACAGTCTCGACACGACTGCACTGCCAAGCAAAAACTGAGTATACTCAAACTCCGCTGTCCTAAGAAAAGCCATTACCATGCAGATGAACAGGGTAAGGATCTTCGCTTGTTTTTTAGGGGATATTACAGAAATGCGTTTCTTATCCGACTTGCCGAGATTCTTCAGCATAAGCAGAATAGATGCCATCATATAGGGCATAATACCCAGCGAAAAAACAGAAACAGCCTGCCTGCTGCCATTGATCGCCTGAAGCATCTGAACAAAAGTCTGATTTACAAGAGGCTCCGCCTCATCGACCCGGACATAAGGCACCATAATGTTCTGTCCGATGATATATACAATGA